>NZ_JAAOQS010000062.1:0-52978 GCF_011603105.1 Rhodococcus sp. A14
ATCAGTTCCTCGTCACACTGACGGTGCAGACCACCAAGATCAACCCCACACTCACGCCGCCACCCAGATCGGCAACGTCACTGACGAACACCTACCCGCTGCTCGGCACCCCGAGCGACGCTCAACAACCACCTCGCGGCGAAGGAACTGTGGAAGTTCTGCTGTTCCGGCTCCGGCGCCCAGATCGAGTTCACCGCGCGTGCGTTGGAAAGACTCGTGGCTGACGGCGAGACGATCGACTGGTGGGAACGCGCCACGCCTCGCCGCCGGGAGTAGCACGTGTCCGCGGCGCTCCGCGCGTCGACGTGAGGGTCGGGGACGGTGAAGGCCTGCCGCCGTAGTGTGGTCAGCGCCGCTCGCTCCCGTTCTCGGGCGGCCTCGACGTCCGTCGGCCGTATCTGATCGACGCCCGCATCGCACGGTGGCGGTCACCACGATCTGCCACCGCGCGGATGCTTATCGATCCGCTTCCTGGCTGCAGGGTTCGACCGGATCCCGGCGAAAGTCGGCCGGAGCGCGAGTCACGATCCCGCGGCGGCGTGTGCCGCTCCGGCTTTTCGGTGGCACTACTGCAGGTCGCTGGTGACCAGGCAATTCCTTACAACACCCATCACTGGATCTGCGGTTCACACGCCTGCCCGGTCGAGGCGTTCGATGAGGCGTGGTTTGCGCGCGTGCGTGTGACGTAGTGCCAGGCAGCGCTGGGTGAAGGCGTCACGTCGGCCGTCGCGTTCGGCGAGCGTCTGCAGTTCGGTGAGCAGTGCGGCGGCGGCGTCATACTCGCGGGGTTTGCGGGTGGCGATCATCGCGTCGATCTGCGACCACGTGGCCTCCTCGTCGCGGGCCAGCTCGTCGATTCGTTTCTCGCGGGCGAGGGAACGGTCCTGCTGCCGTCGGGCTTGCTGCTCGGCACGCCGGGCGGCCATCCGGCGCTCGCGGTCGCCCCGGCGACGGCGTGCGGCGTCGAGAAGATCGGCCACGGTTCGGCGAGGTGGGGATGCGATGGGTGTGCTGTGTTCGTTGTGGAACCTGCGCAGCATCTCCGCCCGTACGGTCACGGCGTGGTCTTCGGCGACCCGCAGCAGGAGCCGGTTCTTCTCGGCAACGGGCAGGTCCTGCACCCAGGCGGCGAGGTGGCCGGGGACGTCGGTGGTCTCGGCGAGTGGTGCGCTGGTCTGGGCCGCGATGGCGAGCAGGTCGTCGTCGACGCGGAGGAAGTCGGCCAGGGCGCGCTGCGCCGCGGTGAGCGCGGCCAAACCGGGCGGCACGGGTGGCTCCAGATCCTGATCGGCGTATTCGTCTGTTTCCGCGGTGCCGTGGCCGGCCAGCCAGGCGAGGTGGAGCGGCCGGAGATCGCCCGCGGCGAGTTCGGCGCGGACTCCGACGATGGCGGACAACGGTGGGCAGGCGTCAGGATCGAAGTCGCCGGCCTCGTCCTCGCTGGTCAGGTCGAGCACGAGGTATTCGCCTGTGGTCCAGGCCGTTACCTGGTCGCCGACGCAATAGTCCCGGGCGACGTCGATGTCGAGCAGGCCGCGCGGTAGGCGGAGCATGATCCGCTGTGTCCCCCAGTTCGCCAGATAGAGGTGTGCGTCGTAGTAGCGCTCCATCATCCGGTTCGGGTCGCCCCGAAAGTTGCCCCAGTGGTACTCGTTGACGAAGCTGGTGGCCGTGATCCGCGCGCGGGTGGACAGTGAACGGACTTCGGCCCGTTGGCGATCGTCCAGCGGCCGGTCGATGGCGAGGAATTCGTAGTACTGGTACTCACTCATCGCCCATCCAATTGATCGGCGCGGTCAAACGGTTTCGCCCGGAAGCCGGAGTCGTCTCCCCGATGGATGAATAGGTGTCCCTCGAGCGTTGCGTCGCCCACCAGAACGGCCCAGCCGCGCCCGCTGACCTGGTCGCCTTCGTCGTCGCCGTCCCAGCTGAACTCCACGGTGGTGCGGCCGTCGTGTTCGGTGGTCCGGCAATCCATCCAGCCGCGGACGGCGATGAAGCCGAACTGGCCGGTCCCGTCGCCGGCGAACTCGATGAAGCCAGGTTCGACGAGGTCGATGGCGTCGCGGTCCCACATGTCCATCTGCACGATCCGCCATCGACCGGTCAGGCGCCGCATGGGTCCTCCCATCATCTGTCGGCATACACGGTGTCAGGGTAGCCACCGCAGGGGTCGGTGTGCTGCATCGGGGCTGCGCCGACCGGTGGCGCACTACTTGCCAGCCCGCTCGGCGCAGGGCAAGCGTCACGCCGTTGGTGTGCACCGAAAGCCACGGACCAACGCGCCCCGCCGACGATGCTGCTGTGATCGCAGCCCGCACGCACCGGTCCTTCCGAGGTGCGTGACCGGGATGTCCTGTTTCCGTGTGCTTTCGGTGGTGGTCCTGGGAGTTGCTGGGGGTGGGGTGTGCGGCTACGACGGCGCGGCGGGACCGGTGTCGGGTGCGTATCGCCCTGACGCCCACCACGGCGGTGTGGGCAGGGCGCGGCCAGGTAGCGGCGGAGCGACTCCGGGTCGTCGCGGAGGGCGGCCCCATTCTTGGTGAGCAACAGCTGCCCGCGGTATCTGCGCAGCAGTCTCAGCTGCGCAGCGGTTTCGCGGAGGTCGAAAACCGGTGCGGTGGTGTCCTCCCGGGTGCAGGTGCCGATCCACTGTTCACGCCACCGCAGTTCGTCCATCGCCGCGGTCCCCACCGTCGGCGGGAGAAACCCGGCGGCGGTCAGCCGGATGCCTGGCGCGCCTACCCGGTTGGGCAGCCACCCCACCGCCGTTGCCGCGGGCTGGAAGTGCCGGTCACCGCCCTCGGGATTCGGCACCGGGAGTGCCGCGAGATCACGCAGGCCGGCGTTGGTCTCCTCAACAGAGAAGTAGGTGGGGTCGAAATCGTCGGGCACCGCCTCGTGGGCGATCGTCGGGTCCTGCAGGAGGTTGAGGTATCCCCAGATACCGCCGCAGTCCTCCGGTGGGCAGGCGCGGGCACCGCCGACGCAGAGCGCGGGCGGGTCGTCGCCGATCTGGGACAGCGCCTTCTCCACGACGAGGGTGTGTTCCCATCCGTCACCGAAGTCGGACCGGTAGAACAGCCGGTCCGTCGGTTTCGCGAGAAGTTCATCGAGGCGCACCCGGTTCTCCAGGACCCCGTCGGCGCCGTCGTCGAGCATGAACTTCATGTGGAACTGCTCGGCGAATCGGTCCATCTTGTTCTCCCCGACCAGGAATTGGTGCAGATGGCTGTCGGTCCATCCCATGGCCTGCTGCGGTACGGCGTGCAGCTCGTCGAGCATCAACTCCGAGGACAGCAGCAGTCGCCGCCAGATCGGTGGCTTCGCGTCTTCCAGATCGACCCTGACCTGGTAGGTGACCGGCTGGGACTGCCGAGCGCGTGCACGAGTGGATCTGGCCAGGCCGGTCAAGGCTAGTACGGCACCGTCGCAGGGGACGGGCGATGCGGCCGTGCACAGCATCGACGAGGTCGTCGCCGGTGGCCGGATCATCGACCGCGTCCCCCGAATCCGGAAAGGTCGCCAACCGGGTCCACGCAGACGTGGCTGTGGCCCTTCTCTCGGCATCTCCGACGGAATCCTCAACGCCATGACGTTGGCCACCTCGACCGAGCCGCACGGATTCGCGGTGACCCCCTATTCTGGCGCTGCGCACGGGAATACGACGGAAATCACCGCCATATACACCGGTTACCGAACCCGCGCAGTGGCGGGGCACGTTGGCGTGTGCCGTGTCCACGGGCCGCGGGCTGGCGTGGGCGGCTGCGACGTCGTCACCGTGGCAGTCCGAGTGATCGCGGGATTCGGAAGCCGGTCGTGTGCCCATTCGCTGCACTCACCTGACCTCGGCCGCGTCGCTTGGGGATGCTCTCGTTCCCGGCCGGCCGTGTTCTGGGTGGGCGGGGTGGCGCCGCCACTGAGCCTGCAGCCTCCCGCTGCGAAGCCTCCGCGGCGGGTAGTGGCGCTTCACCTTCGGGATCTCACGCTCGCGGATGCGCCGACGCAGTGGTCGGTTACCCTCGTCAGTCAGCTAACAGTAAGGTAGTCTGTTAGTTACTGTTAGGAGGTGTTGGTGGTGGGCACGATCGATGACCGTTACCTCGCCGGTGACGTCGACTTCGAGGCCGCGGTGGGGGAGGCGCTCGGCACCCCGGTCTCGCGGGAAACCATGCTGCCGCTGCTGCATGCGCTGGCCCGCGGGGCGCACCCGAACGCCCAGCTCAGCGACCACGACGCCGCCTTGTATGACGCTGCCGGGTTCACCGAGGACCCACTCGCCCCGGCCGCTGCGGCCGCCGAGCGGGAACAACGCATGCGCGGGCTCACCGCGACCGCCAAGACGGTCGAGGAGGCGGCCGGTCTGCTCGGGGTGTCGACCTCCCGGATCCGCCAGCGCGCAGCGGCGGGCAGTGTGTGGTCGATCAAGGTCGGCAACAAACTGCTGCTACCCGCGGTGCAGTTCAACGGTGAGGAGATGGTGCCGAACCTCGACCGCATCCTGACGATGCTCCCGGACGGGTTGCATCCCCTTGCGCTCGAGCGAGCCCTGACCGACCCTCGTGCCGATCTGATGCTGGACGCAAGCCCGGTGTCGGTCATCGACTGGCTCACCAGCGGCGGCGACGTCAAAACCGCACTAGAAGTGATCACCCAAATCAAATGGGAGGCAGCGTAAGTGGCGCGGATGCTCCCGCACCCTCCGACCGTCGACGGCCTTTCCCACCACGGCATCCGCGACAACGAATACGCCATCGTCCCCACCACCGACATCCTCTGGCGGGTGCACCGCACCACCAGCAGCCACGCGCTCGCCTGGAACGAGCTCCGCACGTATGGCCCGGTGCTGCGCTTCGACCCGCACCCACTCCCGCGCGGTGACCACCCGGGGCACGGGGTCTGGTACGGGGCCACCGATGTGCACGGTGCGCTCGCGGAAGCATTCCAGGCCACCCGCACGATCGACCGGGTGCAGGAGATGCCGTATCTGACCGGGCTTCATCCGGCGCGGGAACTGCGGCTCCTCGACGTCGGCGGGTTCGGGGCCGGCCGCTGGCCGACCCCGGTCGGTGGCACCTTCGCCCTCGATTCCGCGGCGCACGGCATCACCCAGCGATGGGCCCGCACCATTGCGGCCGCGCACCCCGGGCTCGATGGACTGCTGTACCGGGGTCGATTTTCCGGGGGCCCGTGCGCAGCGCTGTTCCCCCCGGCCGCCGACGCCTTCCCCGTGCGGCCGGCGACGTCGAACCCGCTCGCGCATCCCGGCCTGCAACGCCGTCTCGCCGCGGCCGCGGAGGCGCTCGGCTACACCCTCGTCTGAGGTGCGCCGTGGGGTGATCCTGGAAAGTGGGTGGCGTCGTTGACGACGCCAGGCCTCCGTTGCGGTTGTTTCGTTTGTTGCGTATATCTCGTTTGGGAGGTGCGCGATGTCCGCAGCACATGATCAGCCGACCGTGGTCGAGCAGGAGCAGGCCCGGCAGGCTCTGCAGTTGCTTCGTGATGTCGGGCCGGCGGGGGACACCCTCGATGTGACCGTGGCAGGTACCGCGGAGTCGGTGCATCTTCCTCGGGCGGTGCTCGATCTGATCCGCGAGGTGTTGGCGAATATGGCCGCGGGGCAGGGGGTCACCGTCGTCCCGGCGCACGCGGAGCTGACGACCCAGCAGGCCGCGCAGATGCTCAATGTCTCGCGCCCGCATGTGATCAAGCTCCTCGACGAGGGGCATATCGAGTACCGAATGGTCGGCCGGCATCGCCGGATCCTCGGATCCTCTCTGCTCGCCTATCAGCGGACGCAGCTGGGGCCTCGCGTGACGCCGCGGAGGAGCTGGCGGCCCTGACGGAAGACCTCGGGCTGTACTGAGGTGACCTTCACCGAGCTTCTGCTACGCGAACTTGTTGTACCCGAATATTTTACGAGATTTCCTTATTCGGATCTCAGACCGCGTTGTGCATGCCCCGGTGGACGGAACGCGTCCGCGGGCGAGGTGTTTGAGAACGTGGTGGATTGCCCGGACCTCCGGGCGGGGATGTTGGAGAAGCTGCGGGAGTTGATGAATGCCGGCGGTGCCGGATTCTCCTGGCCACCGGAGGCGTGCCGCCGGGTGTTGCGGCACGTCGGACGTAGGTCGGGTGGGGGAGAGGAGGGCGCTGTGGTCGGCAATGATGCGGGCGACGAGGTCGCGGCCGGGGCCGTGGTCGAGCGGCAGGGGCGTGGTGGTGGGGTCGATTGCCAGGTCGACGTGGGGTGTGATCGCGGGGTCGGTGGTGAGGATCCAGGCGAGGGTGTCTTCGTTGTGCCGGGGCCGGTAGGCGAGTCCGTCGATGTCGTTGTCGGCGGCGCGGATGGTGTGGGCCCACCGTCTTGTCGTGACGTAGTGCCGGGCTTCGCATTTGGTGAGCCAGAGGTCTTGTCCGACCGAGGCCAGGTGCGGGCCGTGGAGTGTGGCCGTGGTGAGGGTGCGGGTGACGGTGAGGGCGGTCAGGGTGCGGCCGGTCACGGTGGAGGCGGGCACGATCCGGGCGATCGAAGGGTCGAGTGGCAGGTCCCGGCAAATGGTTTCGGCGATCGCACCGTCGGGGCTGTCGGCGAGGTAGAGGTAGGCGTGGCTGCCGTCGAGGGAGTCGAATCGGCCGCCGGCGAGTTCGTCGGGTTGGGCGGTCGGGTTCAGGGCGTGTGGGGCGCGGTGGCCAAGCGGTGCGCGCCGCGCAATCAGGGCGGCTTCGCCGGTTGTTTTCGCCCCTGCTGCTCGGAGCCTTCGCGTAGTCGCGGTGGGAGTCGACCAGACGGCCCTTTCCCGGGGGCGGCCAGTATGGCGTACTGAATATCAACGACGACGGGATCAACGTCACGGCGACGATGACGGGAAAGCGCTGGGACGGTGAGCAGATCATCCGTTACGAATACACAGTGCCGGGCTGACAGTGCACACCTCCGTTGCCGACGTCGGTACGACGCGCCTCACCCAGGGCCTCCCGAAGGGTATCCTCCGACGTCACCGAGCCCGTCCGACCGCAGTGCCAGCACGAATAGAACGCGGATTCTGCGTTCACGCTCCCGCTGCGCACCTCGTGCCCGCCGCGACTTGGACGTGCGTCGATTCGCTGGTGAGCACCGATTCGTCGAACACGTCCAGCGGCAGGGTGATCACGCACCCGCTAACACGTGCAAGCCGCTACGCCGTCGCAAACAGAGCGTCGGCAGGTACCTCGACCACAAGCAGCCCGAGAGGGATGTCCGAACGGCCATTGCCACACGCTTCAATGCCGCCCCGGCAAGTCGACTTCGCTGGCCGCCTTGTCGTCACGGAGGCCTTTCCAGCTCGGGTGACGCAGCCCCCCGCTGGTGTGTTCGCGGTACTCGACATCGCCGACCAACCGTGGTTCGACCCAGCGCGCACCCTTCGTGTGTCCCGCGCAGGTGGCGGTGAATCGAGGGGAGTCGTGGGTCGTTCTATCGCCGCGAGCTGCCCTCGTAGTGATTTCCGTGTCGCGGTGGTGAATCCGGTGCCGACATGTCCGATGTAGACCAGTCGGTGGTTGTCGTCGTATGCGGCGAGGAGGAGTGATCCGATGCCGTCGCGGGCGGCTCCGGTGCCATCGACCCAGCCGACGATGATCCCTTCGGTGTTGGCGCGTAGTGGTTGTTTGATCCAGGCGGGGGAGCGGCGACCGGGTTGATACGTCGAGTGGACGCGTTGTGCGACTGCTCCCTCGAGGTGATGTCTACGGGCGAGATCGAGCATCTGCTCGCCGTCGACGTCGGTCCAGTACGGCGGCACCTGCAGGCGGGGCCCGGACAGCGCGAGGTCGTCGAGTTCGGTCCGTCGCCGCAGGTAGGGCAGCCCGGTCGTGGACTTGCCATCGAGGGCCAGGACGTCGAATACGTAGTACGTGACGGGCGCCTCGTTGCGGAGCTGTGTGGTGGGGGACAGCACGGAAAGGTGGCAGTGATGTCATTTCCGTTGCGGCTGAACATCCGGGCTACACCGTTGTCGACGGTGGTGACGGCGCGTTGACCGTCCCACTTCATTTCGAACGCCCACCCCGCGCCGCCGGGAAGTTGGCCGAGTGTGGCCAGCATCGGAGACGGGACCGTCGACGAGGAAGGCATCCACCGAGTGTGCGCGAAATGCTCGGGCCGTGGGCGGGAACGTAGCGGCTGACGATGCTGGGCCCAGATCAACGAAGGCAGCGGACTCACCGAGCCGTGTCCGCGCACTGCGACCGCGAGGAGCGAACTCAGCGGGCAGGACGGCGAAGGTGACGGAGGTAGTCCGCGTGCGCGAACGCGCTGTCAGCGGGTCGGACGAGAGTATCGCGCTGGTGCCGGAGAACATCACCGTCACCATCGTCCCACGCTCGATTGGGGGCCTGGTAGACAGGCGACGCAGCCGCACGAGACCCCTAGACTGGGTATATGGCTGCGCTGAGCCCCGCGGACGAAGTCGTCGATCAAGCGAAGATCGACCATCGAGCCCCGTCGGTTGCCCGCCTTTTCCTCGATCGTGTCGGCACCACCCCGCAGGCGGAGGCCTTCCGGTTCCTGTCCGGTGGCGGCTGGACGAGTGTCACCTGGGGGCAGGTGGGTGAGCGGGTCCGTTTACTCGCCGCCGGGTTGATCGCGCTTGGTGTCGAATCGGAAGACCCGGTCGCGGTGGCGGTGTCGACGCGATACGAATGGGTGCTCGTCGACTTCGCCGTGATGTGCGCCGGGGCTGCGACGACCACGGTCTACCCCACCACGAAGGCCCCCGACGTCGCTTTCATCGTGTCGAACTCGGGCAGCCGCGTCGTGTTCGCCGAGGACCAGACCCAGGTCGACAAGCTCCGACAGCATCGCGCCGAGTTGCCCGGCGTCCGCACGGTGGTGATCATCGACGGCGAGGGCGACGGCGACTGGGTGCTGACGCTTGCCGACGTCGAGGAGCGCGGCCGGCGGCTTGTCGCACAATCCCCCGACGTCGTGACCGAGCGCGCGTATGCGATCCGTCCCGAACACGTGGCGAGCATCATCTACACGTCCGGCACCACGGGTAAGCCGAAAGGTGTGATCCTGCCCCATTCGGCATGGACGTATACCGCGGCCGCCGTCGATGCTCTTCACATCCTCGGTCCGGACGACCTGAATTATCTGTGGCTGCCCCTGGCCCACGCCTTCGGCAAGGTGATGCTGGCACTGCCGCTGCAGATCGGCTTCCCCACCGCCATCGACGGCAGGGTCGACAAGATCGTCGAGAACATCGCCGTGGTGCATCCCACCTTCATGGGTGCGGCTCCGCGCATCTTCGAGAAAGCCCGCGCGCGGATCGAGGGCATGGTGTCCGAGGAGGGCGGGCTGAAGAAGAGGGTCTTCGACTGGGCGATGGATGTCGGGCTGAGGGTATCGAAGGCGAAACAAGCAGGCGAGGAACCGTCGCGGCTGGATTCGCTGCGCTACAAGGTCGCCGACCGGCTGGTGTTCTCCACCATCCGGGAGCGGTTCGGCGGTCGGCTGCGCTTCTTCGTCTCGGCGGCGGCAGCGCTGGATCGGGAGGTCGCGCAGTGGTTCGATGCCGTCGGCATCATCGTGCTCGAGGGTTACGGTCTCACCGAAACCGCGGCAGCGTCCAGTATCAACCGTCCGGAGGCCTATCGATTCGGAACCGTCGGCTGGCCTTTCCCCGGCACCGAGGTCAAGATCGCGGACGACGGCGAGATCCTGCTGAAAGGCCCCGGCGTGATGACCGGCTACCACGACCGCCCCGACGCCACCGCGGAGGCGCTCGAGCCGGACGGCTGGTTCCACACCGGCGACATCGGCGAGATCGACGCCGACGGCTATCTGCGCATCACCGACCGCAAGAAGGACATGTTCAAGACGTCGCAGGGCAAGTACGTCGCGCCGTCCGCGATCGCGGCGACGTTCAAGGGCATCTGCCCGTACGTCGGGGAGATCATCGTGCACGGCGAGAGCCGGCCCTACTGCGTCGCGCTGATCAGCCTCGATGCCGAGGCCGTCACCGAATGGGCAGGCAAGAACGGGCTGGGCGGCAAGTCGTTCACCGAGATCGCACGGCACGACAAAACGCACGAACTGATCGGCGGCTACATCGACGAACTCAACCGGCGACTGAACCGCTGGGAGCAGATCAAGAGATTCGGCGTCATCGACCGAGAGCTGTCCATCGACGCCGGCGACTTGACACCGAGCATGAAGCTGCGCCGCACGATTGTCGTCGACAGCTTCGCCGACAGCATCGACACGCTCTACGTCTGACCGATCCCGTCGTGCCGCGCGTTTCGCGACGATAGCGTGATTCTAGGGACCGACGACTCTGGCCTGGAACAGCCGTGAACGCACACAGTGAGTACATGCTCAGCGCTGTGCTCGATGTCTTCCGGCTCCGGCAGTACTTCAATGTCATCACCCGCACGCGCGAGTTGCTGGAGGGGGTACGCGAAGATGCCGGGTTCCTCGCCGATGCCGGTCGGGCGGTGCTCCCACTGCCCGACGCGACACGCGGACAGCACTTCCGGCCCTTTCCGCCGTTCTCGCCGTACCCCACCACGGTGGCGAAGGGTCAACGGGTGGCGCTGGTCGCGACAGGAGGAAGTGGTGCGCTCGCGTCCGTGGTGGGGGTGGCGCGGGCCTTCGAGGAGGGCGGCGTCCGTCCCGCCGTCATCTCGCTGTGCTCTGGGTCGGCGATGTTCGGTTTCCCGGTCGCCGCCGGATTCTCCGCCGAGGAAGTCGCCGCGTTCGTCCTCGGACTGCGGCCCGACGACTATCTCGATGTCGGCTGGCGCGAGCTGCTCAGCGTGGCACCGACAGCCGGCAGGGGATTCGCCGGCATCCTGCGGGGTGAGGCGATCGAGAACGTCTATCGGAGTCTCCTCGGTGACATGACGCTCGGCGAGATGCCCATTCCGGCGTATGCGCCGATCTGGAACGTCGAGCAGAATCGTCTCGTGTATCTCGGGTCTGGTACCTATCCCGATCTACCGGTGGCGCGCGCCGTGCGCATGGCCGTCGCGTTGCCGCTGTTCATTCAGCCGGTCGAGTTCGGGGGCTTCCACTGGTGCGACGGTGGGATCGTCGATATCTTCCCGGTCCATCCCGTTCTCGACATCGAGGAACCCTGCGACCTCACCCTGGCAGTCAACGGCTTCTACCCGCCCGGGTTCGAGGGCGAAGACGCCACCGGGTGGGAGGATCGGCGGGCGAGCATCCTGTACGTCGCGAGCCAGGTGCGCACATGCCAGCAGATCGAGCTGGCACGGGAAAACCTGTCCCGGCTTCGGTCGGCCTCTACGGTGACGATGATCGAGCCCGTTCCCTACGAGACCGTGCGTGGCGTCGGCTTCTACCGACAGTTTCTGAGCACCCGGAACTGGGCCCAGTTCATGCTGGCGGGCTACCGTGATGGCCGGCAGGCACTGGCAACGCCCCGGAACACTGTCGGCGCGGAGACGTAAACACAGGGGATCTTCGCCGGCAATGAGCGGACGAACGACTCTAGTGGAGTCCAGTCGTGAATCACTAGCGTCGGGGTTGAAGCACTATCACGCACAGGCGCAAGGGCGGATCTTCATGGCGGGCAATCGCGAATCGCATATGACCCAGCCGGATTTCTTTTCCTGGAACATGGAACGGGACCCGATCCTGCGGTCCACGATAGTGGCCGTCGTCGTCTTCGACACCACACCGGACTGGGACCGTTTCGTCGACATGATCGACCGAGCCACCCGGGTGGTCCCGAATTTCCGGCACAAGCTCGTTCCGGCTTGGTTGGGGTTGGCACCACCGCACTGGGTGGTGGATCCGGACTTCGATTTGTCGTGGCATCTGCGCCGCTTGGTGCTTCCCGACCCCGCCGACATCAGGACGGTCCTCGATGTCGCGCGGCGATCGGGAATGGAGTCGTTCGACCGCGACCGTCCGTTGTGGCAGTTCACGCTGCTGAGCGGCCTCGACGACGGCCGGGCCGCGCTGGTTCTGAAGGTTCATCATTCGTTGACCGACGGCCTCGGCGGTATCCAGATCGCAGACCAGATAGTTGATTTCGCCCGCGGGGGGACGGATCGAGGCCCGCTGCCGGATGCTCCCGTGCCGACGGAGACAAGCGCTCTCGCGGACACGGTGGAATGGGAGGTGGCGACGGGTTTCGAGCTGGCGCGGAAGGCCGTCGGTGCCGCCTTGCCATCGGTGCGCCGCGCGCTCGTCAATCCCATCCGCGCGGTGCAATCCGCCGCCACGACGGCCGCCGCGGTCGTTCGCTTCGCGCGTCCCATCCCGGACACCCTTTCCCCCGTCATGACCGAACGCAGCCTCAGGCGGAGGTTCGCGGTGATCGACGTTCCGGTCGAACCGTTGCATCAGGCGTCGAAGCGCGCCGACGGTTCACTCAATGACGCGTTCATCGCTTCGATCCTGCTCGGGCTGCGGAAATATCACACCCTGCACGGTGCTGACGTCGAATACTTGAGGGCGACCGTGCCGGTCAGCCTGCGCACCGAAGCCGACCCGTTGGGCGGCAATCGCATCACGCTGGTCCGGCTCGCGCTGCCCGCGAACGTGGCCGACCCAGCCGAACTGATGCATCGGATCCACGAGATCGTCGGCGCATCGCGCCACGACCCCGCGGTCCCGCTGTCGGGCGCCATCGCCGGCGCACTCAACCTGCTTCCGTCCAGTTATCTGGCCTCGGTCTTCAAGCACGTCGACTTCCTCGCATCCGACGTGCCGGGTTCCCCGATCCCGATGTATGTCGCCGGCGCCGAGATCGAGCGGTACTACGCCTTCGGACCCACGCTCGGCACCGCCCTCAACGTCACCCTCATGTCCCACACCAACACCTGTTGCGTGGGAATCAACGCCGACACGGCATCGGTCCCGGACCTCAAGGTCATGACCGACTGCATCGTGGACGGTTTCCATGCGGTTCTCGGCGTGGGCGCAGCGCAACCGCCCGCCGCGACGGTCCTCACGCCGTCGTGGGTCAGTGTCTGAGATTGTTATCTCGGGCCGTCAGAGCATCGGTGGAGAAGGGTGGAGTACGACCTGCGGCGATGTAACCTCGCCAGCCCAGTCGCCGACGTTCGGGGCCCGGCCGGGCGTACCCGAGCCATCGCCGCCGCGATCCGGACCGGTCTCGCCCGCGGCGACGATCCCGACAACATCGAGGAGCTGATCCGGTGTGCCGAAGCAGCCGGCCTGCCCCTCACCCTCTGGTAACCGCCCGCAGTGGCAACGACTGCCCAGGCGCGGGCGAATCCCGGTCCGGCCGGGTTCAGCCCAGGTCGAGTTCGGTTGCGGCGGGCAGGTCTTGGACGACACCCCTGGTCCGTCCCCCGCGCACCCGGCAGACCGCGACTCAGCCGAGTCGATCGATATCTGCAAGCGCCCACGTCTTGTCAAACAGTAGGTTGTCGAGACACTCTGGGTGTGCCGCAAGACGTCCCCCGCTCTCTATCGGTCGTCTTGCTTTGGGCGTTCGCACGTGAAGAGCGCAAGGGCGATTGCTATGGCGTCGAGGCTGGGAGCGCGAGAGGAGGCGACCGGTGGAGCTTCTTGTACGACTCTTCCTCGGCGTGCTCCTCGTTGCGCACGGCCTGGTCCACCTGATGTGGTTCGCACCCAACGACGATCCGGCGTGGCCGTTCCGACTCGACCGGTCATGGCTGATCTCGGAAACGACCCGGAAACCGGTCGCGATTGCCCTCGTCTCGCTAACCGTCGCGGGGTTCGCGCTGCTCGCCCTCGCCGTATGGGGAGTACCGGGTTTGGCATCGATCTGGCCAGGGCTGGCGATCGGGTCCGCCGTCGCGTCACTCATCGCCCTGGTGCTCTTCTGGGATCGTCAGCTCCTGTGGGGCGTTGCGATTGACGTCGCCCTCATCGTCGTGGCGTTGTGGCGTCCCGGCTGGACGGATCGCCTCGGATAGGCACGTCCGCGAGGCGTCCGGGCCGCGAGGATGCGTAACTCCGCCACTCCGGCCGGTTCGCCGATGTCTGGGGGGCCACTCCGGCGCCGCGTCCGTCGGGGAAGCAGTCCGCCGACGCCGCGGTGCATCCGGCAGCGGTTGTCAGCGCGCCCAGGACTCGTCGGGCAGGGACAGGATGCGCAGGGCGAGGCCGGTCAACACGATGGCGAGCAAGGCTCCTCCCCGTGGACGATCCAGCCCTCCGATGGTTACCTCGTCCTCGACATCGAGCACGTCACCGGACGACGCTGACCCTGCCCCGGCTGGCAGGCGACCAACGATAAGACGACGCCCAAGTCATGGGCGTCGTCGGATAGCTGGCTGCAATGGTCCTCTCAGGTCGCCCGTTCCGGGATGAAGCTGCACTGCCGTTCGGCCCTAGCCATCGTCGGGGCTGGAGTGCTGTGGTGAGAAGGAGGGCCAACCCGATCAAGGAGCCAAATCATGGCTGTACCGTTCCGCGGAATCGTCAACGTCGACATTCGGGATTCGGTTCCGGATTGGGGTCCGTACGAGCAGCCGAAAGCTGCTCCGGGTTCGCCGAACGTGCTGTACATCGTGCTCGACGACGTGGGTTTCGGTGCGCTGGGGTGTTATGGCGGGCCGATCGAGACCCCGAACATCGACCGGATCGCCGCGAACGGGCTGCGGTACGGGCAGTGGCACACCACCGCCCTGTGCTCCCCGACGCGATCCTGCCTGCTGACGGGACGTAACCACACCACCAACGGGATGGCGTGCATCAGTGAGGCGGCGGTCGGGTTCCCGGGCGCGAACGGGCACATTCCCCCGGAATGCGCGACGCTCGCCGAGATCCTGGTCGAGCAGGGATTTTCCACCGCGATGGTCGGCAAGTGGCATCTGTGCGCCGAGGACGAGATGAACCTGGCCTCCACGAAGCGGAACTGGCCTATCGGCCGGGGTTTCGAGCGCTTCTACGGATTCCTCGGGGCCGAGACCAGCCAGTGGTATCCGGACCTGGTGCACGACAATCACCCGGTCGAGCAACCGGCCACCCCGGAGGAGGGTTACCACTTCGGTGTCGACATCACTGACCGGGCGCTCGAGTACTTCGGCGATGTCAAGGCAATCGCCCCGGACCGGCCGGTGTTCCTCTACTACGCCCCCGGATGTGCGCACGCTCCGCACCAGGCGCCGAAGGAGTGGACCGACCGGTATCGGGGCAGGTTCGACGCTGGGTACGAGGCGATGCGCGCGGAGATCCTGGCCCGCCAGAAGGAGATGGGTCTGATACCGCCCGGCACCGAATTGCCCGCGCTCAATCCGATCGGCGGCCCAGAAACTCGCAGCGGCCCTGAAGGAAAGCCGTTCCCTCTGATGGACTACACCCGCCCGTGGGAGAGCCTGTCCGGCGATGAGAAGCGGTTGTTCGCCCGGATGGCGGAGGTGTACGCGGGGTTCGTCTCGCACTGCGACGATCAGATCGGCCGATTGCTCGCGTACCTCGAGGAGATCGAGCAACTCGACAACACCATCATCGTGCTGGTTTCCGACAACGGGGCCAGTGGCGAGGGCGGACCCAACGGTTCGGTGAATGAGAACAAGCTGTTCAACGGTGTCCCGGACGATCTCGCCGAAAACCTGTCCCTGCTCGACGATTTGGGCACCACCCGAACCTACAACCATTACCCGAACGGGTGGGCGATGGCGTTCAACGCCCCGTTCAAGATGTGGAAACGTTACTCGTTCAACGGAGGCACCTGCGACCCGTGCATCATCTCCTGGCCGGCCGGCATCACCGCGCGCGGCGAAATCCGCGATCAGTACCACCACGCCACCGATGTGGTGCCGACGCTGCTCGACTGCCTCGGGATCGAACTCCCCGACACAGTCAAGGGATATACGCAGCACCCGATCCAGGGTGTCAGCATGCGCTACAGCTTCGACGCCGCCACCATTCCGACCGCGAAGCACACCCAGTTCTATTCGATGCTCGGCACCCGCGGGATCTGGCACGACGGCTGGAAAGCGGTCACCACACACCCGGCGATCAGTGGGTGGAGCCACTTCCCGGAAGACGCCTGGGAGCTCTACCACACCGAGACCGACCGATCCGAACTCCACGACCGCGCCGCCGAGGAACCCGGCAGACTCGCCGAACTGGTCGGACTGTGGTTCCACGAGGCCGGCGCGAACCAGGCGTTGCCGCTCGATGACCGCTTGCCCATCGAAGTCCTGCTGACCCCTCGACCGCAGCTGACGCCGCCACGCAACCGCTACGTCTACCGGCCGGGCGGGGCAGAGGTGCCCGAATCCGTGGCGGTCAGCGTCCGCAACCGCTCGTACTCGATCGGAGCGCTCGTCGACATCCCCGGCCCGGGGGCGGCCGGAGTGTTGTTCTCGCACGGCGGACGTTTCGGTGGGCACGCTCTGTATGTCAAAGACAACCGGCTGCACTACGTGTACAACTTCCTCGGCAGCGAACAGCAGCTGATCCGAGCGGACGAGGAGTTGCCGACCGGTGAGAACCTGATCCTGGCGGCGTCCTTCGACAAGGACGGTGAGGACCCACCCGGCCACGCTCACGGGGTCCTGAGTCTCTACTACGGTGACCGCAAGGTGGCCGAGGGCCGGATCCACACCCAGGCAGGAAAATTCGGGATCGGCGGCGAGGGACTCAACGCCGGACACGACGCCGGCGAACCCGTCACCGACGACTATCCGGGTACCGCCCCGTGGGCGTTCACCGGCGGCACCTTGAACAGGGTCGCCGTCGACGTCAGCGGTGAGCCGTTCGTCGACCTCGAGCGCGAAGCAGCCGCCATGCTTTCCCGCGAGTAACTGCGGCGAACCGACGCGATGGGGTTTCGCGGCGAGCAGGAGAGAAACAGTCAACTGCCCCGGTCGACGGCCCATCGTGTCCGGCCACGGCATCGTCGACGAGGTTCGCCACTGGCGGAGTCACCAATCGACCGAATCCGTCTCCCACCGTGTGTCGTGCGCCCCGCCATGCACGATGCCCGACGTCAAGGGGTCATTCAGCCCTATCGGTCACCGAGGTGATCCTGCTGAAGTAAAGAGCAGGCACCACACACGTCCGAGGGGTCGGGTGTGGCCAAGCACCCGCTCGTGGTCGTGCCGCACACGCGCGTGAAGCCATCGCCACGATGACTCTCGTGTTCTGGAGGTACCCGTCAGGCCTGGTCGTGATGGTCACCGTGGTGGCGCTGTTCCTGGTGGAACTGGTGGCCCGGCCTGCCCTGCTCACACATGGCACCCCACAAGAATCGACAACATGAGGAGGATGTGGCGAACATGACCGAAGAAATTGACGAGCTCGGTCCAGTCGACTGGATCGTGGTGGAGTTCCCCGGCGGCAAGTTCAACGGGGAAATCGCACCCGCACTCGGTGACCTCGTCGAACGCGGAATAGTCCGTGTCCTGGATCTTCTACTTCTGAGGAAGGACATGGACGGGTCACTCGAAGCGTATGAGCTAACCGACCTCGACGACAGTGAGATCGGCGAGTTGCGGTCCTACGAGACCGAGTTGGCGATGCTCCTCAGCGAGGACGACGTCGACGCGGTCGCTGCGGCGATCGACCCCGGAAGTACAGCGGCCGTGCTGGTATGGGAGAACACGTGGGCCGCACCGTTCGCGTCGGCCACACGCCGCGCCGGTGGACAACTCGTGGCAAGTGGGCGCATCCCGGTGCAGGCCCTGCTGGCCGCAATCGAAACAGACGAGGAAGTTGGTGCCTGACATGCCTTTAGCAGCCAGACGTTTGCGCCGAGCAGCGGTGATCGGACCCGCCCCGGTCGCGCGTACCGCCACCACGGTCGCCACGGCGGCGGTGGTGGCACATGGAGTCCGACGCCGCGCCGATCGGCGAGACGATCGGCGGGACGACCGCAGCGACCGGCGGCGCTGAAAACTCAGGGCACCGGATGTGCTCACAGCGAATGAGTTCAACTCCGAGAAGGTCAGGATCCCGGCGTCCGAGAAGGTCAGGATCCCGGCGTCGCAGCCGCGGCGTGCAACATCGGTCACACGCAGTATGGCTTTGTCAGAAGCACCAATTGAGGCTGGCCGATCCCAGCGGTACACCGAAGCAGATCGTCACCGACCCGGCGGCGGGAGTCGCGGCGGGTACTGCCGGTGCGGCCGAAGCTGTGGGCGCGGTGAGGGCGCCGAGGGACAGGGTGATGGCAACCGCGGAGAGCGCGGCGGCAATTCGAGTAGACATTTTCAGGGTCCTTGGTGTGGTTGATGAATGAAACACAGTGTGCACCGGTCAGATCGGCACCCATCGAGAACAGCTGTTCACCGGTCCTGTGCGGGTACCCGCACCGCGCCCGATCAACGTGATCGGTCCTGCTGGTTCTCCGGCTCCTCCCGATCGGCGAACATCGCCTCGATACGGCTCTTGTTTTTCGGACATGCTGAACGATTCCCGGATGGGTACCGAGGAAGTCGGTCCGCCGTGGAGATGATCTGACGTCTCTTGTATGCGTCAACTTTCGACCGAAATGGGATGACATCGGGTCGTGGAGCGAGCGCGACGCCGGTCCCGGTAGCTTCGAGCGTCTCATGTGCAGGAGCGACTGTTGTAGAGCAGAAGGTCATCAACAGCGCCAGTGGGTGCGAAACAACGCTAGCGGCATCCCGTTTCCGTCCCTGCCCATTCACAGTCCTGATCCCGGGCAAGCCCGACGATGAGAGCCCTCGGACAGCCTAGCGCCGACGCGGAGATACCCGGACCACGGTGCGTCACGAGGACGAGACACGATCGGCTGTGGGCGTTGGGGATCAGAGGATCAGGCCGAAGTTGTCCTTCTCTCCTAGCGAGGGAGTTCACCGCCGGACGAGCATCGAAGGCGCGTCTCGATAGCGTCCCCTCGACCGGGGCACCCTGACCAGAACGAACCCGGTAGCCCCCGGTGGCATTCCCGTTCCAGGGGCGCTAAATATCGCGCATTCGAGTGCGGGCGTTGGTTCTGGCAGAGCCGATTCGGCGGCGGACCGATCGACTCGCCTGGTACCGATCCTCCCGAACTCCACCCGCCCGGGCGCAGAGAGATCGGCGGCGTGTGGTGCACAGCGCCCGGTGGTGGGTGCGGGTGTTCGAGGTCGGACTGGCCGGTCTGTTCCTCGGGTCAGTGCGATGTGTTGCGGTCGAATTGGGGGGCATGGGGTCGCTGGTGGGTGAGCAGCTGTGGCAGACGTTGTCGGATTCCGGGTTGGCGTCGGTGTGCGTCCGCGGGCCGCAGTGCCGATGGGCGGATCTGCTCTTGCTCGGGGATGGATCGGTGGGGGAGCTGACCTGGCTGGCACGGGACGCCGACGAGATCGCCGAGCAGTACCGTGACCGCCGATAGCGACACACCCGAGCCGCCACGGCGCTGGAGCTGACCGGGGGGAGCCCACCGAAGAAGCGGCACGGTGGTCTGTTTTTCGTGTGAGCGGGTATCGGCGGCTGTGCAGGTGGACGCGGGCTTTCCCGGTGAGGCGCACCGGTGCCCGGTGGTAGCTTCGCGCAGGCTGCGCCGGTGCGATCGAAAGTCACCGGCCTGCAGCCGCGAAGGGCACGGAAGGTGCGGTACATGGTGCAACAGCAACGGGCGGCGGTGACCCGGGCGCAGATCGTCCGCGGGGCAGCGGAAATGAGTCCGGGTTCGAGGGCGCCAGTCTCGCCGAGATCCTGGAGGCGGCGGGCATGACGAAGGGGGCGTTGTACTTTCACCTGCGGTCCAAGAAGGACTTGGCCCGGCACATCATCGCCGAGCAACACCAGATCTCCATCGCCGCGGTGCACGCCATCGCCGCGCAGGAGGCGTCGGCGACCGAGCAGATCGTGATGCTCTGCCACGAGATGGCCCGGCAGATCGTGTAGGACCCGATCGTGCGGGCCGGGATCCGCATCACCCTCGAGCTCAGCGCCGACGACCGTGGCCCCGCGGGCCCCTACTTGGATTGGATCGCCGCCTGTCAAGCGTTGGCGGCCCGTGCGGTCGACGAGGGCGACCTTGTCGACACCATCGACCCACCGACGTTCGCGCGGTTCGTCATCGGCGCGTTCACCGGAGTCCAGACCGTGTCCCAGGTCCTGACTCATCGCGTGGATCTCGAGCAGCGGGTCGACGAGATGTGGGGGTTCCTGCTGCCGGGGTTCATCCCGACCACCCGGCACTCCGCCATGATGCGGATCCGGGCTGCCCGCACCGACGTTCCCGTCACCGGATCGTCAGTCCATCCGGGTTAGTCCGCTCAGCGCGCCGAAACGACTGCACATGGTCGCCGCAGACCGATAAGTGCGCCATCCGCACGCCTCCGGCGACCGCGATCGGCGCAGCAGCGGGGTGAGTCCGGCCGGTGACCGGACTGCTCCAGAGCACACCGGTGCGGGTGTGTGAGCCGCGGTCTCGTCGGGTCGGGTCGGGATGCCGGTGCCGGGCAGCCGGCCGGGCACCGGAATCGGGCCCGCCAGGGGGCGTTCTGTGCCGCGGTGATGGGGCGGAGATCGCCTCCTTTGCACCGCACTCGCTGATGTATTCCAAGCGTGCGGTGCAGGCGCTGACCGAACCCGACAGCTGGGACGACCGGCTCGATGCCGAGTTCGATCAGTGCTGGACCAGGCCGGACTTCGCTGAGAGGCAGCTCGCCCGAGCCGAGAACCGTGTGCCGAAATTCGTGGGAAAGTGAGGATGCACCCATGAAGGCTGCACCATTCCTACAGCCGTCCCTCCAGCATCGCCGAGGCCGTCAAGACTCTGGAGTCCGCGGGCGGCGACGGCAAGGTCCTGGCCGGGGGACAGAGTCTCGTCCAGGTCCTGGCGATGCGCCTCGGGCGTGTGAACTTACCTGATGGATTCGATGAGATCGATGCCGAAGTGCTCGAAAACTCTCGTTTCTTCCCCTGTCCTGCGGACTGGGCTTCATAAGGCGCCGGGTCCGGACCCCTGCAGCAGCCGGATTGCATTCCGGATCGTCGCAGCTCGTCGAGATCACCATGCTGCTCGGTCAACGTGAGCGGCTCGAGACCACAGTCGTCGATTTCGATCGAGCGGTTCAATTGATCCGCGAGACTGTCGGCGCACTGTTGGACATCGTTTATCCGTAACCTGCCGGTTGTCATCCCGAGATGCGGGGCGTCTCTGCTTGTGCTGCAACGGTTTCGAGTGCGACGCGCGGCGGGGGAGCGGACGGACACGTCACGCGGTGTTCCATCCGATTCCCTCGTCGGGGCGATTTCGTCAGTTCGTGACCGCGGGGCGGGTGGGCCTGCGGTCGTCGGCGAACATGGCCTCGATCCTCGACTTGATCTCCGCGGTGCTCATCGTGCCGCTGTGCCGGGGCGTCTGCCGTCCGGTGGGAGTCGTCGGGGCAATCGAGGTTGTCGCCATGTGTCCTGCTTTCGTCGGTTACCGATATGTGTGCCTCACGGTCACGGTTGTGATCTGGTTCACATCGTGGCCGACTATGTTGTACACCACATGTTCGGTCCTGTGCCACTCGGCCTGGTCGCGTCGGTCTTGTCCGAGGATGGGACAAAGCGGGTGCTGGTCGGCGAATCGGCTCCGGCTGATTGCGATGGCCCCGAGCGTAGAATTGCGCGGGTTCGGTCGATCACGCTGGGCCCGGATTTCGGTGAGGCCTCGCCGAACTTCTCTGGCCTCGTCGCCGCTCCGCTCTGCCCTGCTCGATCGTCGGCTCCGGTTCTGCGACGAGTTCGGGAGGGTGCTTCAGCGATGCGAACGGATGGAGACAGTTGGGACATCGTCAGTAGCGTGGGCCTGACCGCGTTGGGAGTGGCGACCTTCCGGGCGTTGGAGACAGTTCGCCCCGACGCGTTGATCCAGGACGACTTCGCGCGGTGGTTCGTCGAAGCGGCGGGTGAACCGCATTTCACCGGGCTGTTGGCCGACCCGTCGTCACTCGGGGACATGCCGGTCTCGGGTTTCATGGGTAGTCGGACCAAATTCTTCGACGAGTTCTTCTCGACCGCTACGAGCGCGGGCGTGTCGCAGGCGGTGATCCTCGCGGCCGGGTTGGACGCACGGGCGTATCGCTTGGACTGGCCGACCGGCACGACGGTCTTCGAGGTCGACCAAACGCAGGTGCTGGAATTCAAGGAGGAGGTCCTCGCCGATCATGGGGCCAGAGCGAAGGCAGATCGTCGCCCGGTGGCCGTCGATCTGCGAGACGACTGGCCTGCCGCGCTCCACGCTGCAGGCTTCGACCCTGGTAAGCCGACCGCCTGGTCGGTGGAGGGACTGCTGGCGTACCTCCCGGGGGCGGCGCACGACGCGCTGTTCGAGCGGATCGACCAACTGTCCAGCCCCGGCAGCCACCTTGCCGTGGACAACTTCGCGGCGGGAACCGACCTGCAACGCTTCGATGCCATCAGAGCGAAGTATTTCGCCAATAATCCGTTCGGCGACATCGACATCTCCGAGCTGTTCTACGGTGACGAGCGGGCCGATCCGGTGCAGTGGTTGACCGGGCACGGCTGGTCGGTGCGGCGGTCCAATTCGCTCGAGCTCGCGGCTGCCTACGGGCGGCCGGTTCGGGACCTCCCCGAAGAACTTGTCGATCTCTCGAAGCGATCGACGTACCTGACGGCGGTCAAGTAGCCCACTGCCCAGCTCGCAGCGATGAACCGCAGAGGCGAGGCATTGCGGTGGACCGCTATCCGCGCGTACATTGGTAGTTGCGGATCGAGAGAGTAATCGGCAACGGTGAAACACTCGAGAAGCAGAGATCCGGCCGAGAATGTGAGAGCATTCCCGGCCGAACCCCTGTCTGGGGCATGTTCCCCGCTCATCGACTTGCCAAACTGGTGCTCCATTGCGCTACCGGCACGAGTCGCACGCCGGTCTCGGCCTCGATGCTGCGGGCATTACTATTCTCGATCCTGCTCTGCTGCAATATCATCGACGATCCTCGCACGTGCCGGTCGGGACGCGGTAGGCGAGGACTCTCGGCGAGTGCGCCACGGTGCCATCCGGTCGAGGAGCCTGTCGTTCAGGACCAGCACATGAAAGAGGACGGCGGACATGTGTGCGGTGAAGGTGAAGAACAGCAGGTAGGCGAATGAGGTGTGAGCTTGTCTCAACAACCCGTAGACGCTGGGATCGGGCGCAAGCAGCGGGGGCAAGTGCAGATGCTGGTAGAGGATGATCGGGTAGCCGCCGGCCGAGAGCATGGCCCACCCGGTGAGTGGCTGGATCACAAGCAGCGCATAGAGCAGGTACTCCGACGCGGTTGCGACCCGGCGCTCGACTGGTCTCATGGTGGCGGGTGGTGCGGGCGTGCGGCACACCAGCCGATTGCCGATTCGGACGATCACCAGGGCGAGGATCGCGGCGCCCAACGGGACGTGCACCGAGCGCAGCAGATGGTAGTGGTCGAGGGTCGTCACCATGACGGCGCCGACGAGCAGTTGTGCGATCACCATGACCGCCATCGCCCAATGCAGCAACCGGACGGTCGGCGCGAACCGGAGCGGGCGGTCGGTCGGGTCAGCGGTCATCGCGCACCCCATCCACATCGACGAGGGCCGGTGTTGTGGGCTCCCCGGACCGGCGGGTGAACGATTCGGTGTAGACCGCGGACCGGGCGCTGAGCAGGAGATCGTCCGAGGGCGCAATGCCCGTTGGGAGGATGAGCGGGTCGAAGTTGAGGTCCCGCGCGGTGTGCGGCGCTTCGGTCTGGACCTCGTCGATGGTCACGGTGCCGACGTCGAGGACCTGCCGGGTCGGCGGCCACGGCCGGGTAGCGTCGTCGGTCCGATCGCCGGGTTGACCGATCGTGAGCAACATCCGCCACCGCAACGGCCCACGCGAGACTGCCGCGGTGAGTGTGTCGAAGAGGTAATCGCGCCCCGGCAGCGGCGGCAGGCCGGGGGAGCGGGCCGGTTGCTCAGGGACCAGTGCCCATCGCACCGGAACCGTGACCCCGGTGTCGTTGGTGCAGTGGAAGGCGTTGAGACCATAGAAGGTGCTGTCGTCGAACCCGGAGGTCGGTGGATGCTGTCGGATGAGGTTCATCGCCGCCGCGGTCTCGGGATGGCGGGAGAGAAACGCCGCCATGCGATCCGGATCGGGCTTGCCGGTGGCCGAGTCCGTTTTCGATGCGAGCAACCGCTCGTAGAAGCCGTCTGGTGTCCGGTCGGGGAACACTGGGGTGTTGACCATCGCGGCGCGCCACTGCTCGCCATCGGGGAGGTCGAACGCCAACCCCAGCCCGCGGACCGTGGCGTCGGCGTCCGGAGTGGACGGATTCCCGCCCGAGAGTGAGAACCGGCCGGTCACCGGGATCCGGCCGACCCGGAAAACGCTGGCCGTGGAGACCGCGGACCCGGCGCCGGTGGCGGTGAAGTATCCAGTCGCGCCGACTCCTTTGGCGTGATTGCGCCGGAACCCGTCGTGGTGCCCGGCGACCTCCTCTAACCGGTCGGTCAGCCGTGCCGGGGTCAAAGCGTCGGTGTCCAGAGTCCCCGCCGCACAGACGAACCCGCCGACGTCCACTGCCGCGATCGCGCCGACCGCGGCCAGGCCGAGCAGCGCACTGCGCCGACTGACCGCCGGGCGTGGCGCCCCAACTGGGGGTGCGGTGGCGTCATCCATGGGCGGAGTCGACCGTCACCACGTGCCAGGTTCCCTTGATGCCGTCGCCGCGCGTCTGCCCGGGGGCGGTGTCTTTCGCGAACCGGTAGAGCGGGTGGCTGTCGTAGGTGTTTTGGACGGTTCCGTCCGGCCGCGTCGTGGCACCCGTGCGGGCGGCGAGGGTGGCGTCGGGCCGGGGTGCTCCGAGCGAGGGCGGCCAGATCTCGGCGCAGGGGCCGGTGCACCGGATGGAGCCGGGGGTGTCCTCATCGAATCGGTAGAGCGCCAAACCGTCTCCGTCGGTGAGCACCGTGCCGACGGCGGTCTCCCGGGTGCCGAGCTCCACCTGCCCGGCGGCAGCCGGGGTCGCCGACGGCTGAGTCTGGGCGTCGTCAGTGGCGGTGCCGCACGCCGACATCAGCGCGATCGCGGTGCCGGCGCCGGCCGCCGCAAGGATCGATTTCTTCAGCATCTTCGGAGGTCTCCATTCGTTCGTTCCCGTGTGCCGGATCGTTCGGCGCTGGGGAGTACGGATGGTCGGCGATCCGCGTTCACCTGCCGGAGCCGCCTCCGCGCACCGGAGTGGCAGGATTCGAGATGAACGCCGCGCCGCCCGCGCCCGTACTCCTCGGTGGGTGTCGGGTGAGCCGACGCCGTATCCGGTGTTTCGGGAGGTGAGTGGTGCGGCTTCGTATCGTGCGCACACGCGGGGACCAGTCCGAGGGTGGTTTGGATGACGAAACGGTGTTGCGGGCCGCCTACGACGAACACGGGAGGGAACTGTTCGCCCTCGCCTACCGCTCCCTCGGAGACCGGGGTCGCGCGGAGGAGGCGGTACAGGAGACGTTTCTTCGGGCGTGGCGGCGCGCGGACCGGTTCGACCCGCGACGCGCTACGCTCCGGACCTGGCTGTATGCGATCTGCCGCAACGTGGTGATCGACGCGATCCGGGCTCGTGCCGCCCGACCCGAGCTGGCCGACGCTGCACCACCCGAGCTGCCCGCACCCGAGCGTCCCCTCGAACAACTGCTGGTGGGGCTCGAGATGGAGGAGGCGCTGCGGCGGCTGTCCGATCAGCACCGCTGCGTCCTGGTCGAGATTCACCTGCGTGACCGGCCCGCCGCCGAGGTGGCCGCACAGCTCGGCATTCCCGTGGGCACCGTCCGCAGTCGTGTGTACTACGCGCTGAAAGCTCTCCGGCTCGTACTCGAAGAAATGGGGTGGCATGGTGACCACTGACCGCTGCCAGCAGATGCGCACCATGTTGGGGATGTACGCGCTCGGTCGCCTCGACGACCGCGAGACGATCACCCTTCGCGCCCACCTCGACGGCTGCCCGGACTGCCGCACCGAGTTGCGTCTGCTGACGCCGGTCGCGGCCGCCCTGTCTGCGGCGGACCCGGACCGGCTCACCGAACCTGCGCCCCGGCCGTCGTCGACGCTGCCCGACGCGATCTTCGGGGCCGTAGACCGCGAACGCGGACGGAAGCGGTACCACCGGATCGTAGTCGCCGCCGCGGCCGTCGTGATCGCCGTCGGCCTGGTGACCGGCGGGTTCTTCCTGCGCGGGGGCACCTCGACTGCCCCGCCCGGGCAGCCGGTGGCGTTCACGGTGCTCGCCGCAGGTGTGGACGCCTCCGCGCGGGTGGAGAACCGGGCGTGGGGAACCGGAATCAGCCTGGACGTCGCCGGACTCCCGCAGGGCCGCACCTACAACGTCTGGCTCCAACGCTCCGACGGAAGTCGCATGAATGCCGGCAGTTTCATCGCCGGCGGCGACAAGACGATGTCGATGCAGTTGGCGGTGGGGCTGCCGATGTCGGATGCGACGATGCTCGGGGTGAGCGCCCCGGGCGACGACCGGACCCTGCTGCAAGCGCCTCTGCGGTCCTGACCGACACCAATCCTCGTGGACGACTCAGAGGAGCCGGCCGTCGCGGGCGACGACCCGTCCGGCCCGCACCACCGTGTCCCGACGGGGGAGTCGACGACGATCTGCCGGCACGCATTCTCCGTCCCGCAACATGAAGTCGGCGGGTGAACCCGGTTGCAGGTCGACCCGCGGTAGCCCCATGACGGCAGCACCGCCGTCGGCGGCGAGCTCGAAACACGGCTCGAGATCCTCGTCGAGGCTTGCGTCGAGTGCCCGGCCGAGCAGCCATGCGCGGTGGAGCATGTCCGCGTTACCGAATGGGCTCCAGTTGTTGCGAACGCCATCCGACCCGAGCCCGACCCGGACACCTCGCTGCGCCAGGCGCCGGAAGGGCAAGACCGTTGTTGCCGACAGCGCGGCCGTCGTCAGTGCGATGTCCGCCTCCGCCAGCAGGTCCGCTGCCGAATCCACGGCTTGGCAGGACAACTCAGCTACGGCGAAGGCGTGGCTGGCCGTGACCCGGCCGTGTAAGCCAGGCGGCTCTGGTTCGCTCGGCGATGTCGGTGAGAGTCGCGGTACCCGTCTCGCCGGTGTCGTGGATGTCGATCGGCAATCCGTGTCTTTCGGCGATCCCGAAGACCGTGTCGAGTCGGCGGGGCCTCCTCCTGTTCCACCGGGGGTGTGGTCGAATCCGGCCGGGTCGATCCCTCCGATCACGTCGACCAAGCCGCCGTCGGCGGCCATGTCGAGCACGAGCAGCTGTACCAGGCGCTCCGAGCTCGCGACGCCGACGGAGCAGAAGGACTGGCCCGCCGACACGTCGTGGGTACCCGGGTTGAAGCTCTCCGACCCCTGGCCGCCGAGACCGAGACGACCTGAGGCGCCCCGCGTAGCACGCGGGCAACCGCGGCCTCTCCTACGACTGCGAGATTCGAACGCACCTGGCTACCCGATCAGGACCACGAAATCTACTCGCCGCGAATATAACCCGGCTGACGGATCCGGCAGGACGGTCGAGCCGAGCCGCTCGCGTGAGAATGCCCGGCGCGGGCGTTCGCTCACCGGCCCAGTCGTGCGAGCCGTTCGCCCGGTGTCGTCGCACCCCAGACGCCGTGCTGTTGGCCGGTGTTGAGGGCATACTCGAGGCATTCCTCGATCTCCGGGCAGCCGCGGCAGAACTCCTTGGCGAGATCTTCGCGCTCGGAGCGGGCGTTTCTTCGTTCGGCGTCCGCCGGGAAGAAGATCTCCGCGTCCGCTTCATGGCAACGCGCAGCCAATCGCCACTGCCACAACTCGGTGTCGTGAGGATGCAGTGTCATAACCGGTGTCGACATCTTTCGACTACCCCCTTCGCTCTCGGTCGCCCCGAATTACAGCGCATTCGGCAACACACGAGAACAATTCGGATCTCCAGGATTTCGGGGTGAACGCGCTGCGCCGTTCGTGGTGAGCCACTGAAGATCTGATCGGCGTGACGCGAATCCTGTTGTTCGACGACTGCTCTTGTGATGCTGACCGGGTGACACCCGGGCGGCCTCGAAAGGCAGACGCATGACCATCTTCGATCCCCCCACAGTCGACGCTGCGAGCCTCGGAGTCTACGACTCGATCACCGACGCCATCGGCAACACACCCCTCGTCCGGTTGAACCGGGTAACCGGAAGTATCTCCGCGACGGTGTATGCCAAGCTCGAGTTCCTCAACCCCGGCGGAAGTGTGAAGGATCGCGCCGCCCTGGCCATGATCCACGCGGCCGAGGAATCCGGGGAGCTCCTGCCCGGAGGCACCGTCGTGGAAGGCACATCGGGCAACACCGGAGTCGGGTTGACGTTGGTCGCCGCCGCTCGGGGATACCGTTCCGTAGTCGTGGTACCCGACAAAACGACGCCGGTCAGATGGTCGAGAGTAGCGACGGCGGAGGCCGGGTCCGGATCAACATCGTGTCCGGGAAAGGCAACCTCGGAGCTTACGGCGAACACGAGAGCGACCAGGCCCACCGTTACGCCCGCACCAAGGAGTTCCTCCAGCTCGTCCGCAAGCTGTGGACGGAGGAGAACGTCACCTACCGGGGTGAGCACTTCCAGGTCACCGATTCCACAGTGCTGCCCCGGATCTCACCACGGGGAGATCGGACCCACCCGAAACTCTATTTCGGTGGAGCGTCCGAGGCCGCCGAGCGTGTTGCGGCGACCGAGGCCGACGTTCAGCTCTTCTGGGGTGAGCCGCTCGCGGGGGTGCAGGAGCGGATCGAACGGTTGCGGTCATTGAGCGAGGAACTCGGCCGAGCGCATGCGCCGCTCGAGTTCGGCCTGCGGATCACCACCTTCGTCCGGGACACGACCGAGCAGGCCTGGGCCGAGGCAGAGGCGAAGGTAGCGGAGATGGCGAAGAATCAGGGTGCGCCTCCACAGAATCCGCATCGCCAGACCGCCGTGGGACAGCAGCGACTCCTCGACCTGGCGACCCGCGGCGACGTGCTCGACGACAACCTGTACACCGCACCCGGGAAGGTCGGTGGCGGCGGCGCGGGCACCACCTGGCTCGTCGGCTCCCCGGAGGACGTCGCGAAGTCGCTGCAAGTACCAGGACCTCGGCATCACCCACTTCGTGCTCTCCGACACCCCGTATGTGCCGGAGATCGAGCGTCAGGGCAACCAGCTGCTGCCGTTACTGCGCGAATGAGCCGGGGAGCGCTACTTGCGCTTCCCGCAACAGGTTTGCGCAAACGGTGACAGTCACCCGCCCGCGCTGTCGGCGCGAGCGGGTGACTGGTTGTCATCGGCTGGTGGCTCTGTCACACAACTAATCCCCGGCGGACGAAGCACACCGGAATCTTCACGTCGGTCAGAGCCTGAGTCCGGTTCCGTGCACGCCGTGTTCCTCGATGAGGGCGAGTTCTTCGTCGGTGAGCGGCGGGAAGTTCAGGGCCGCGATATCGTGGTCGAGCTGCTCGGTCGAACTGGCTCCGATCAGCGCCGAGGTGACCTCCTGCCGCCGCAGTACCCACTGCAACGCGAGCTGTGCAAGTGACTGGCCACGGGCCTCGGCAATCTTGTTGAGCTCGGCGGTGCGCTGCCGGGTACGTTTCGTCGATCACATCAGCCGTCAGGAACGTGCTGTGCTGTGCTCGTGCGCGCTCGGGAATCGACTCCAGGTACTTGTCCGTCAGCAGACCCTGCGCCAGGGGTGAATACACGATCAGCCCGGTTGTTGCGGGGGTCGGTGGTGTATCTGGCCAGGCTGTCCGACCGGGGAATCGCCACGGTCCACCGAGTTGTAAAGAAGCCCGCCGCTCACTGCGTTTTGTGCATCGGTGACGGACTCGAATGAGTAAGTCGGTGACCGACGGATGTTTCGGTGTCGGCTCGGTACCGGGGCGACGGCGCGGCGACACGCGTGGTCGGATCGATGTGAACACTGTCACCGAACGGAGACGGAAAGGGAATCGTTCGGATCGTGCAGATTCTCTGGAAAGACTCCCCGCTGACGTCCTGCCGATCGTCGAGGACTTCGCGGCACTATCTTGGGGTGGTGGGCGACGATGACACCTGGGCCGGTTTGGCCGACCAGTTTGCCGACGAGGCGTATGCCTCGGTGAAGGGGCGCGTGCGAACCTATGTGCTGCACCAGCAGCTGCTGGAGCATTTGCCGGCCCCTCCAGCCCCTGTGCTCGATGTCGGCGGAGGCGCGGGCCATCAATCGTTCCCGCTGGCCCAAGCCGGTTACGACGTGACGTTGCTCGACCCGTCGTCGGCGATGCTGGACAAGGCTCGACAGCGGCTCCAGCGGCTGCCTGGAGAGGTCCAGCGACGGGTGACGCTCGTGGAGGCCGACGGCGAGAACGCCGATGAGGCGGTGAATGGTCAACGCTTTGCCGCCGTGTTGTGTCATGGCGTGCTCGGGTACCTGGAGCATCCGGAGCCGTTGGTCGACCAGCTGTGCAGGTGCGCTGCCGCGGGTGGCGTCGTCTCGATCATGACGGGCAACGCCAATGCGATGGCAGTGCGACCGGCCTTGGAACAACGGTGGGACGACGCTCTGGCATCGTTTGACGCGAGGGGCGAGATCGGGGTGCTGGGAGTGCCGACTCGTGCCCATACGGTGGAGGAACTCAGCGAAGTCGTGCAGAGCCGCGGCGTGGAGCCAGTGCGATGGTACGGGGTGTGGATGTTCGTCGACTGGCTCGATTTCAGTGGAGCGGGGTTGGACCCGAGCGATTCACAGCAGGTGGAGGCGGCGGCAGCAGTCGAACTCGAGGCCAGCCGACGAGACCCCTACCGCCAACTCAGCCGCGTCTTCCATCTCGTGGGACGCAAAAGTTTGAGCTGACGGGACAACGGCGCCATCGGTACGCCACCACAAAGTCATCGCCGATGCATGCAAATCCGGTGCGCGGTCTTCGTGTCGACATCGAGATGGCAGGATCAAGTCATCGAGATCGGAACCTCGATGTGAGGGTCCGGATCGAGATCGAGGGAGTATCGGCATGGCACAGGGCATTGTGAAGTGGTTCAACGGTGAGAAGGGCTTCGGTTTCATCGCACCCGACGACGGAACTCCGGACGTTTTCGTGCATTACTCGGAAATCTCGGGCAGCGGTTTCAAGTCGCTCGATGAGAACCAGCGCGTGGAGTTCGAGGTCGGCCAGGGGCAGAAGGGCCCGCAGGCCACGAACGTGCGCTCTGTCTGACCAGTGCTACGTGGGGACCGCATCCGATGGATGCGGTCCCCGCTTCTGTCGCCGGATGGGCATCCGGTCAAGGCCCCGATATCGAACTGCACGCCGAGGGCGCTGAATTCCGGAGTCGATGGTTCAGCTGACGCGGATGAGTTTCTTGTTCACGAATTCGTCGATTCCGTATTTGCCGAGTTCACGACCGAAACCGGAGCGCTTCACGCCGCCGAACGGCAGCTCAACTCCCTCGGCGCCAACGGCATTGACGAACACCATGCCGGCCTCCAGTGAGTCGGCGACGCGGTAGGCCTGATCAGGGTCGGTGGTGAAGACATACGAGCCGAGACCGAACGGGGTGTCGTTCGCCAGCTCGACGGCCTCGTCCTCGGAACGCACCTTGTAGACAGTCGCTACCGGCCCGAACAGTTCCTCCCGGTAGGTGCGTGAATCCCGTGACACATTCGTCAGCACGGCCGGTGGGAAGAAGGCGCCCTTCCGTTCGCCCTCCGACACCAGCGTGGCGCCCTCGGCGATCGCCTGCTGCACCTGCTCGGACAGTCGGTCGGCGGCGGCGAGCGACGACAGCGGCGCGAGTTCGTCTGCGGTGGCGAGCACCTCCGCGGTGAATCTGCCGACGAAGTCGTCGTAGAGGTCCTCGGCGATGATGAATCGCTTCGCGGCGTTGCACGCCTGCCCGGTGTTCTCGAAACGACCTTCTACTGCCGCTTTTACGGTGGCGTCGAGGTCATCGGAACTGAGCACGATGAACGGATCGGAACCGCCGAGTTCCAGTACCACCTTCTTGAGGTTGCGGCCGGCGATCTCGGCGACCGCTGCGCCCGCACGCTCGGACCCGGTCAATGACACGCCCTGGACCCGCGGGTCGGCGATCGCGTCGGCGATCTGCTCGTTGGTGGCGTAGACGTTGACGTAGGCGCCCTCCGGATATCCGGCGTCGGTGAAGATCTGGTGAAGTGCCGCCGCCGATTCCGGACACTGCGGTGCGTGTTTGAGCACGATAGTGTTGCCCAGTGCCAGATTCGGACCCGCGAACCGGGCGACCTGGTAGTAGGGGTAGTTCCACGGCATGATACCGATCAGCACACCGATCGAGTTGCGGCGAATCAACGCGGTACCCGCACCCTCGACCAGGTCGATCGGCTCGTCGGCCAGGAACTTCTCGGCGTTGTCGGCGTAGTACTGGTAGATCGCGGCGCTGAAGTCGACTTCCCCCAACGACTGGTCCAGCGGCTTGCCCATCTCCCGCTGGATGATCTTGGCCAGCTCGTCGCGGCGTTCGGTGTGTAACTCGGCGACCTTGCTGAGCAGTCCGGCGCGCTCAACCACCGTCGAGCCGCGCGACCACTCACGGTGCGCCTTCTCCGCCGCGGACAACGCCGCCTGCATCTGCTCGTCGGTCGCGGTCGGATATTCGCGCACCGTTTTTCCGGTGGCGGGGTCCACAACTGCGTACAGGCTCATGTTCACGTCTCCTCGAAGGGTCGGGCATTCCAGTATCGCTTGCGATGGGTGCCCGGGGGTGGACCTCGAGTCGCGAGGTGGGGGGTGGCGCCGCCTCAGCACAGGTCGCTTGTTCGCGTCTGCCGCGCAGTGAGATCGTTCACTGTTCAGCGGTCGGATGGCATCGGGGTATAGGCTTGGTACACCGGAATGGTTGCCGCGTCGAGCGAGTCGGCTCAGGCCATCCCGATTCGAAAGAATGCCGGCCGGTTCGCGGCCGATGCAAGGAGCGTCCATGGATGCCAATGGCTACAGGCACGCCGAGGCGCCGCGCAGATCCGCACCGCGCGACCATCTCCCGGGGCGGGCGCGCCGTCTCGGATTCGATGCTGACACCACGCCTGATGGCGAGCCGAAAGAGCCGCCTACGACATCATGCGGACCTCGCCACATATCGACAATGATCTACCCGGTCGCCATCACCCCAACCGGCCGCGCCACATACACCTGAATCAAGGAACAGAATGACCATCGATCATGACAAAACCGAACTCCCGCTCTTCTCTGCGCAGCGAACACTGACCCACAGGACCCAGGAGCCCGTCACCGACGCGCCGCGCACCGACGATTCACCCACGCAAACATCCGCCGAGATCCATCGTTCACTCTTCAGCGACGAGTGAACGGCGTGCTCGGCCGCGAAGGCTGTGACCGCTCCGGTCGAGTGGGGTAACGACTTCGTCGATGCGCCGTAGTGGTGGCAGGAACGCAACGGTGCCCGCCACCAGGGCTAGGGGATCGGGCTGGTCGTGACTGGCGATCAGTGTTCAGGCCCATGACGCCGCCTCGAGGAACCGGTCCCGGTCGACGATCGCCCGGTCGATCTCGCCCGACGCGACAACCTTCCCCGAGCTGTCGGTCGCCCGCACGGTGAAGGTGAGACGGTGGCCGACTGCGGCGGCTGGTGGCTCGACGGCGATCTCGATGCTGGCACCGACCGGTGTCGGGCCGCGGTGCTCGATTCGGACAGCGGTCCCGACGGTCGTCTGACCCGCACCGATGAACGATGCAGCGCATGCGACGGTGGCCGCCTCCATCCAGGCAATCAGCCGTGGGGTCGCGAGCACGGGAACGTCACCGCTGCCCAACGCGGTCGCGGTATCGGACTCGACTACCTCGTAGCGCACGCCAATACCGTACGCCGGGCGCGGCTTGGCGGGAGTGATGCGCGTTGCTGCACGATGACGTTGCGCCGCAAAGGCGTGTGCACCCGGACATTTCGTGCCGACATCTTGCGATTCCGGGTTGCCGATCGTCGCGATGGTGCGTCTGAGACACTGGCTGCTGAGCGATAGCGTGCGCCGCCACTATCGTCACGACACGGGACTTACGAGGGGGATCGCGACGTATGCCGGGGATCGATGGGCACTTGGACTCGAGGCGGCGCGCGGGCGCGCGGTCCTCATGGCGCACTCGATGTGTCGCCCTCGTCGTCGGCCTCACCGCCACGGTCGCCCTGGGGACGGTACCGCCCGCCGCCGCGCAGCCGGCACCGGGTGCCGATCTTCGCTGGGGGCCCTGCCCGGCCGAATACGAGCTGGATCCGGCGTCCGATCAGTGCGCGTCGGTCACTGTTCCCCGCAACTACGCGGACCCCGCCGCCGGCACGATCGACGTTCTCGTCACCCGACACCGCGCCGAGGATCCCGGCTCGCGCCGCGGCGTGCTGTTCACCAATCCCGGCGGGCCCGGCGGAGACGCGATCGGCTCGAACAGCATGTTCGTCGAGATCCTGCCCGATGCGGTCCGCGCACAGTGGGACGTGATCGGTGTCCAACCGCGCGGGCTTCCGTACGCAGGCGCCGTCGAGTGCGTGCTGGCCCCTGAACAAACGATGGCGATGAGCCTCGGCTTCGGCGGTGCCGCGACGCGTACGGCATGCGAGTCCGCTGCGCCGGGCACCACGGCGCACCTGACGACCGAGTACACCGCGAAGGACTGGGAGCAGGTCAGGCTCGCACTCGGCGAGGACGTGATCGACATCTACGGCCTCTCGTACGGCACGATCCTCGGATCCACCTACGCGACGCTATTCCCTCAGCACACTGGTCGCATGGTCCTCGATTCCGCGGTGGACCAGAAGTGGCTGTGGAACGACGTGTTGTGGCAGCAGAACGACGGCTACAAGGATCGCTTCTACGACCTCATGGACTGGATCGCCGCCCACGACGACACGTATGGGCTCGGTGACACGCCATTGAAGGTGTATCAGCGGTGGTCGGACCGGATCGTCGAGGAAGCCGGCGGTAACCCGACGCTCGCGCCGCCGCCCGCCCAGATCGGTGACGTACCGCCGGGCCTGGAAGCCGTTGCCGATGCCTACCGCGGTGGGGTCGATCTCACCGGACCGGCACGCGTTCAGTTCGAGGCCTTCGTCCGTCGCCTCGCCGACCCGTCGCACACCCAGATGTCGTCCAGCATCTACGTGATGACGCGGCAGGTGCTTCCCGCCCGCAACAGCTGGCCGCTCATGGCCCGGGTGATCCGGGACGGGCGAGACGCGATTCCCGACGGCACCGCGATGGACGACCTGACGGAGCAAGAGTACGAGCGGATCGCCCAGGCCCAGGTGATGCAGTCACTGGTCCTGTGCAACGAGAACAATGTCGCCGCTCGGCCGGACCGCATTCCGGGTTGGCTCTTCTCCACCTTCGTCACCGGAGATCTCTTCGACCTCATCGGGTACAGCTACAGCGCCGGGCCCGAATGTGCCGGTGCGCCGCCCGTTGCCGCGCTGCCGACGTTGAGCAATCGGGGACTGGCGACGGCCCCGCTCGTCCTGCAGGGAATGCGCGACCCGCAGACCCCTTATCAGGGCGGAGTTCAGCTCGCCCACGACATGGCGGCGCACCTCGTCACCGTCGAGGGAGGAGATCACGGTGCGGGGATCCAGGGTGGCAACGCCGTCGTCGACCAGGCCCTCACCGAGTACCTCGAGACCGGGCGCACCACCGTCACGCACGCCCCTGAGGCGCCGATCACCGCACCGCTGTGAAGTCCGGGGACGGGCCCGCGGACGAAGAGATATAGGCAAGCAGCACCCTGAGTCGTGCTGAGCTGCGAGACGGGCGTTCCTGGTTCGAAAAGGTGCAGACCCGAATAGACTTGCCGAGGTGAGCCGCGAGGATCCCGATCGGCTGTCCGCCGACGACGCACATATCCTGGGGCTCGAATCAGCGGTGATAACCGGCCACACGCTCAAGCTGGTCGTTATCGAGCCGGCCACCTCCCCGCTCGACGTCGAGGCTCTGCGAACTGCGGTGTCGGAGCGGCTTTCGAGCCAGCCGCGAGCGACGCAACGGATCGACACGTCGGGGCCGGAGCCGCGCTGGGTCGACGCGACCGCGTTCGAGATCAGTGACCACGTCCGGCGCCGGGAAGAGCCCGGGTGTGCCTCGCGCGACGATCTGTGGCGGGCCGTCAGCAAGCTGATGTCCGAGCACCTCGACCACGAGCGTCCCCTGTGGACGTTCGATCTGATCGGGCCACTCGGCGACGGGCGCGAAGCGATCGCGGTCCGGATCCATCACGCGATGGCCGACGGGATCAGCGCGGTTCGCTTCCTGGACGACGTGCTCTGGGATCAGCACCTCGAACCGCCCCCGCGAGAACCGCGACCGGGCCTTCGCGCCGCTTCGTCGCAGCGTTCGCGGGTCGACGAGGCGCTGCGGATGCCCGCGGCTGTGCGTCGTGAGCTCGGCCATCGCGGGTCGCACTCGCCCTTCGACCGCCCGATCAGTGCCGCCCGCGAGCTCGCCTTCACCGTCGCCCCGCTCCCGGAGCTGAAGGCAATCGGCGCCTCACGCCCCACCCGCGCAACCGTCAACGACGTACTCCTCGCGATCGTCGCCGGCGGCCTGCGCAGCTGGCTCAGCGCCGGAGCGACGGCCCTGCCGCGGCTTCGTGCTCAAGTTCCGGTCAGCCTGCACCACCGGGATGAGGGAGCGGGCGAACTCGGAAACCGTGATTCCTTCCTGAACGTCGATCTGCCGCTCGCCGAGGCTGATCCGTTGACCCGACTCGACCGGATCAACGCCGAGACCAGCAAGCGCAAGCGCCTCGACGACGCCGAAGAGCTGTTCGATCTCTTCCACGCACTCGGACGCGTGAAGCGCGTCGAGGAAGCCGCAAAGCGACTCGCCGGCAGCGCGCGCGAGTTCAGCCTTTCGATCTCTAACGTTCCCGGCCCGCCCGCGCCGGTCAGCGTTTCCGGACGCCGGGTCGAGCGGCTGTTCTCCTCCTCCGAGCCCGCCGCTCACCACGCGCTGCGGATCTCGGCGATCTCCTGCGCCGGGATCATCGGTATCGGGCTCTGCACAGACCCCGAGGCGCTGCCCGACGTTGCCCGGCTGGCGGTGGCGATGGAAGATTCATACGCCGAATTGCGTGACGCCGCGATCACATGACGTCGATCCCGCTCGGTGTCCATGGCATTCGATGCCGGGCGGGGGTGGGTGGTTCAGGCGCGTCGGACAGGCACGATCGATCGAACCCGCGCGTCACGCAGGAATAAACCGCCCCACACGAAGATGCCGACATAGATCGGGAACAGGGTGGTGCTGATGATGGGCTGCTCGGTGAGCATGTTGGTCGCGACCGCTCCACCGAGGTATCCGGTCAGCAGCACCGCGCCCAGGATGGACGTGGCGGGCACGAGGTACAGAATCAGGCACACCAGCAGAACGACCCCGATGACACGGTTGAGGTTCTCGGCAAAGCCCAGCTCGGCCATCGCCTCGCGCACCATTTGGGTGTTCGCGATGTGGATGAGCGAGTCGAACAGGAGAAACAACACCACGAGGGCGCTGACGACAAGTCCGGCAACTCTGGCCTTCTTCGTGGTTTCGCCTGTCGGCGCCGGTGCCGCGTTGGAGGTTCCCGTGGAGGGTGGTGTCGATGTCATGAGACTTTCTCCTTGTTGTTCATGAAGCTGCACACCGCGTCTGCACGCTTCGTGTCTACTCACACCAGTACAGACCAGAGGCGACGGGAAAACTCACCGCGGGGAGGTCGTGAGCGAAAGGGGAATCAGGTTTGCGTCGGGCACGACCTCGAGTCGGTAAACGCCGGTGACGTAGCGGCCTGAGAGTTCGGGCCCGCGGCGAACGAGTGCGGTGGGCGAGGTCAATGCCATTGCGCGATACCGATTCATTGCGCCGGTCAGCCACCTGTGTCGAGTACCTCGCGGCGCAGGCGGTGGTCAGCGACGCGGATTCGGCGAAGGACGAGTTACTGTCGGCGCCCGCGGACGAATTCGCCGCCGCGTTGTAACAACTGGAGGGGCCAAGGCCCGGTACGTCGTCAGGGGCCGCTACGTCGAGAAGGCGATCTGCGAACGAGCAGGCGGCGAGACTGCGCGACGAGATCCGCGACAAGCGGAGGATGCCGACCGCGACGCTCGCATAGCGCTCGGGGAACTCGTGAGAAACGCGATCGCCGCCAAGTGAGACGAGGACACCCGGATGGTGGTCGAAGTCCTCACGAGCTCGCTCACACCCTCGATGTGCGTGAACCCACGCATGAGGAGGGGGCCGTGCAAGTCGCGGTCCTGACCGGCAGGACGAACTCGAGCAGACCGTGGGTGAATTCGCCCGGGACTGGGACGGCCGGATCGAGATGCGCCTGCTCGGGCCGCTCGCCGCGTACGACTTCGCCGGGACACAGAAGCCGGAGCAGAGCTGATTGACGGGTCTACTTCTGCGTTGTCATTCGTCGCGGCGGGGTCTCCGGCGCAGGTTCGCGGTATGCAGGTTGCGGCAGCGGAGGGTCTACCGCTTGGCGTAGTCGGCGACGCCGGTCCAGTCGATGACCACGCAGGGCTCGTCGCCGAGAATCCAGGCGTCGTGTCCGGGCGGGCAGATCATGAGATCACCGGGGCCGAACTCCATGTCCTCCCCGTCGTCCATGACGATCTTCATACGACCCGAGATGACGTAACCCATGTGAGCCGCTTGGCAGCTGTCTGTCTTGGCGATCGGTTTGACGTGCTTGGACCACTGCCAGCCGGGCTGGAAGGTCGCCCTCCCCACCGCGCCGGAAGTGACATTGACGAGCTCGAGCTTGCCCATGTCGTCCTCGAAGGGGCGGGTTTCCTCGGGTGAATCGAGACTCTTGCGGATGAGACCGGACATCGGTTGTCCTCCCACGTCGTTGTGGCGGCACCCACAGATGCGACGGACCTTCGACCGGCAAATAGGGAACCGCGGGCTGAAGCGAATTCCTGGCTCTTCGATTCTGGGCTGGCACCCTGGTTTGCCGCAATATCGAGCGGCGGCCCGTGGGTGGGGACAGCGGCGCTCTGGCGAACAACTCCGCACTGAGGCCGACAGATCCTCAGTCGAGATGGATGGCCGAGATGCAGGCCGATCCTCGCGGCGGAATGACCATCGACGACGCCTTCTTCCCGCACGATGAGGACTTTCGGGGTCTGCGGGGATTCCTATACAGCGAGTCGATCGCTCAGTTCCATGTCCTCGCGGCGATGGCCGGATCCGCCCCACAGGACTGCCTCCACGCAATATCGCGTCCGGATAGACGTCCGGATAGAGCCGTGACTGTCTACGGATTCGGGTCGGTAAATGGTGGTGCCGATGTCGAGAGCGGTTACCTCGACTCCGGGGGCCGGCGGGGGCGCAGGTATCGGACGTTGCGGGTACACGCGGTCAATTCGGAGAGGGCCTGGTGTAGCTGCCCGGTCACGTCCCACACATCGGGGACGAGGTTTCGGCAGGCGATGATGCCGATGTCGAGGTGCCGGCCGTAGGACATGGCGGCGATGGTGATGCCGCCTGCGACGTCGCTGACGGCGGAGACGGGAAAGTTCCCGGTTACTTCGATGCCTGCGGCATACAGCGGCCGAGCAGGGCCGGCGGCGTGGGAGATGATCAGGTTGACCGGTGGCGTGGGCATGGTCAGCGTCCGCAGCGGTGTGCGCGAGAGCAGACCGCGCAGCGCCCGCGGCAGCGCGGCGCCGAAGTCGCGGACGAGCGTGGCGGGTGCGGCGCGGAAACGTTGGGGTGCCGCCGTGAGCGAGGTGTGCACCTTTTGCAGCCGGCGAGCCGGGTCGGATTCGTTGATCGGAAGGGCGATGGGCAGGAGGGAGAGCCGATGGCCGGCGGCCGCGAACTGTGCGTCGGTGCGCCCCGCGATCGGCATGGCGGCGGCCATGGCCGTGTCGGGCAGGGTATCGTGGTCGATGAGCCAGCGACGCAGCACGGTGGTGCACAGCGCCGTCACCACGTCGTCGACGGTGAACCCCATCGCGGTCCTGACCGCCTCGACCTCGCCGAGCGGCAACGAGGTGAACGCGAAGCGTCGGTGCGCGGTGGCGGGGCCGGTGAATGGGGTGCCGGGCGGTGTCAATGCCTCGGCCGTCGGCTCGTCAGCCGACCACCGCCAGGCGCGCGGGGTCAGCCGGCGGGCGAGTGTGCCCAGCAGGTCCGCGCCGGGGACGGTGAGGGTGCGGGCGAGCTCGGGCAGGTGCGGTGCCAGCCGGAGCGAGGACCACATCAGCCGTGCGGGCAACAGTGCGAGATGCCAGGCGCTGTTGCCGAGCATCCCCAGGGCGCCGGCCGCCTGGTACTGCTCGTCGCTGAGCCGGTGCGGCACCGTGCGGGGTCGCGGGGTGGTGTCCATCAGCACGGCGAGGGCCTGCGCCGCGGTCAGACCGTCGATCACCGCGGGGTGCACCTTGGTGTAGATCGCCTGCCGGCCACCGGTGAGCCCGTTCACCAGATAGCACTCCCACAGAGGCCGGTTGCGGTTCAGTGGACGTGCCGAGAGAACGGAAATCTGCTCGGCGAGCTGTTCGTCGGTGCCGGGACCGGTCAGAGCGACCTCCCGGATGTGATAGCCGAGGTCGAGGAACTCTGAGTCCACCCAGTAGGGCCGGTCGAGCCCGAGGGGTACCTCCTGTAGCCGCCACCGCAGTGGCCCCACCAGGTGTAATCGACCCTCTGCGAGCGTCCGGAGGTCCTGCACCGTGAGCCCGCCACCTGGCGCCGTGGGGCCGAGGACACTCAGTACCCCGACATGGGTGGAGGTGGTGGATGTCTCGGCGTCGAGGAACTGCGCATCGAGTGAACTGAGCTGGTGCATAAGGTTTTTACCTGGATTGGGTGAGCCAACTTGCTGGGCGAGCCCACAAGGCGTCACCACAACGCTACCCCGCGACGCGTCCCCGTGGTGTCCCAAACAATTCGTTCACCGAATCCTCAATGAGCGTCGATCGAACCACTTCGAATTGGCGCACACCGAGTTTCGATTTGCGGCCGCCGGAACGGCCGCACGCGGGCAGCAGCGAGGGTTCGTGCGGATATCCGCCGGTCGGGGCGTTGAAGATCGTCGGCGGGGACGGCAGGCGCGCCTTCTCGCCGAAGGCCGGTCGGTGAAGCGCAACGTGGGTTCGGAAGGTGCCGTGGCCGTCGATCGCACCCTTCGAATGCCACGAAATCCAGTGGGTGCCATCAGGACGCCAGATTCGGTTGCCGCAGAACGCCAAGTCTCGATCGGGACAGAAAACTACGGGCGGCGAATGGTCGTAGCATACGTATCGGCGTTTCCTGCAACTCTCGGGTTCCGACTCGCGAGGTCCTGTTCAATCGGCGGCGTAACGTCCTGTCAGCCGCAGGGCAGAACGGTGCCCAGCAAGCTGGGGGCCGAGCTGCGCCGCAACCTGGCCGGCCAGCGACCCGTGCAGCCTGTGGGCCGTCGACGGCCCCCAATAATTCGCAGAAGTCCGATTCCGACGCCGCATCGTGGTTGCCGCCGAACAAGAGATGCCGGTGCATATGCGTCTCTCGGCGGTCGACGTGAAAGCCCCTTACCGGCTGTGCGTGACCGCGGCGGGGGCTCCCCGCTTCGAATCACGGAGTGTTCCGTCCGACCGGGCACCTTAGGCCGTTGATTCTTCGCCGCTTGTCGTGTTCGGCTCGGCCTGGTTCTCGCCTGGACACCGCTATCGCCCGAATCGACGAGATGACCTCCGCAGCGACATGGTCAAGCCGAGCGACGCGGACCTGGCCTGGCTGCGGCCAGGCGATCGCCACCATGACCGACCGCGACCTGCTGGCCCGTAGAACCGATCGGCAGCGGCTGCGGACGATCGGCCTCGACGACCTTCGAAGAATTTTGCACCGCGCGAACGCTGCGCGGCACGGACCATCACCTCGGCCGGCGAACAGCCTCCCCGCACCGATGCTCTCGCTGCAGCCGGCCGACAAGCATCGACGGGGTGTGCCGGTCGGCGGGTGCCAGGGTGCCCTTGACGGTCGTTTCCGCTGTTCCGCCGATCAGGTCACCGCGATGACCTGAGGGCGCAGTGTGTCACCGGACGAGGAGGCACCGGCGACGAGCTGCGCCATCGAACCCGGCGGCACTCGTTCCGGTGCCGAGTGCGCGCCGGCCAGGACGAGCCCGGCGCCGCCTAGAATGGGGTGATACGGACGCCTTCGCTGCATCGGGCGGGGTGGTCCGCGACGGCTGGACTCCTTGCGAGCCCGACCCGTGGGAGGTGGCCATGCAACCGTCCGACCGGATGCGGGCGCTGCCGCGGCGGGCCCGGGTCACGATCATGGTGACGGTGGCTCTCGTTGCGTTGCTGGTGATCGGGCCGCGTCTGGTCTTGGTGTATACCGATTGGCTGTGGTTCGGTGAGGTCGGCTACCGCCGCGTGTGGGGGACCGTGCTGGTCACCCGGCTGATCCTGTTCACGGCGGTGACGCTGCTGGTGGGTGCGATGATCTTCGCGGCCATGGTGTGGGCGTACCGGTCCCGCCCACTGTTCGCGGTCGAGGACTCGGCCGCGGCCGAGGCGAAGGATCCGCTCGAGCGGTATCGGACGGAGGTGCTGCGCCGCCCCCGGTCGTTCACGGTGGCGATCGCGCTGCTGCTGGCGCTGCCGTTCGGGCTGCACGCGCAGGCGAGTTGGGAGACGGTGCAACTGTTCTTGCACGGCGGCGGCTTCGGCACCGTGGACGCGGAGTTCGGGTACGACATCGGCTTCTACGTCTTCGACCTGCCGTTCTACCGCTTGATCCTGACGTGGCTGTTCATCGCGGTGTTCCTGGCGTTGCTGATCGGCCTGGGAACCCACTACCTGTTCGGCGGCGTCCGGCTGACACCGAGCAAGGACCACGTCATCGAGGTGTCCCGGCCGGCGCGCATCCAGCTCGCAGTGCTCGCGGGCACGTTCATCGCACTGAAGGCGGCCTCGTACTGGTTCGACCGGTACTCCTTGTTGTGGAGCGGCCGGAAGGAGCCCACCTTCACTGGGGCCGGATACACCGACATCAACGCGGTGCTGCCGGCCCGGTTGATCATGGTCGCGATCGCGGTGCTGTGCGCGGTGGCGTTCTTCGTCGCGATCGCGGTGCGGGACCTGCGGATCCCGGCGATGGCCACGGCACTGCTGGTGCTCTCGGCGATCCTGGTCGGCGGAATCTATCCGGCGCTGATCGAGCAGTTCTCGGTCCGCCCGAACGCCGCCGACCGGGAGAGCCCCTACATCGAACGCAACATCGCCGCGACCCGGCAGGCCTACGGACTCGGCCCGGACCGGGTCGACTACCTCGACTACCCCGGGGTGGGCACCCGACCGCCCCGGGACATTCCCGCCGACGTCACCACCATCGCCAACGCCCGCCTGCTGGACCCGACCGTGCTCTCGCGCACCTTCACCCAGCAGCAACAGCTGAAGAATTTCTACGGCTTCCCCGAGCACCTCAACATCGACCGCTACACCATCGACGGACAACTCGCCGACTACATCGTCGCCGCCCGCGAGCTCTCCCCGAACAGCCTCAGCGGCAACCAGACCCAGTGGATCAACCGGCACACCGTCTACACCCACGGCAACGGGTTCATCGCCGCCCCCGCCAACAGGGTCAACGCCGCCGTCCGCGATGTCGCCGGGCAGAGCGCGAGCAGCGACAGCGGGTACCCGATATACGCGGTCAGCGACATCGCCTCCCAGGCGGGCGGCGACCAGGTGATCCCGGTCGAGCAACCGCGCATCTACTTCGGTGAGGTGATCGCGCAGGCGGACCCGGACTACGCCATCGTCGGCGGCCCGGAGGGTGCGCCGCCGCGCGAGTACGACACCGACACCGCCCAGTACACCTACACCGGCACCGGTGGGGTGCCGGTGGGTAATTGGGTCAACCGGTTGGCGTTCGCCGCCCGGTACGCCGAACGCAACATCCTGTTCTCCGGCGCCATCGGGCCCGAGTCGAAGATCATCTTCAACCGGGACCCGGCCACCCGCGTCGAACACGTCGCTCCATGGCTGACCACCGACTCCAACCCGTATCCGGCGGTGGTCGGCGGCCGGATCGTGTGGATCGTCGACGGCTACACCACCGCCGCGCACTACCCGTACTCGCAGGTCGGTTCACTCACCGCGCCGGTCGTCACCGAGACCGGCCGCACCTCGCCCCCCGAGCACGTGTCCTATGTGCGGAACTCGGTGAAGGCCACCGTCGACGCCTACGACGGCACCGTCACCCTCTACCAGATCGACGAGAACGACCCGGTCCTGCGGGCGTGGATGAGCGTGTTCCCCGGCACCGTGCAGCCGCCGAAGGCAATCCCGACCGAGCTGCGCGCGCACTTCCGCTACCCCGAGGATTTGTTCCGCCTGCAGCGGGACCTGCTGGCGAAGTATCACGTCGATGATCCGCGGGAGTTCTTCACTACCAACGCGTTCTGGTCGGTGCCCAGCGATCCGACCGCAGACACCGGTGGGGAGCAGCCGCCGTACTACGTCCTGGTCGGCGACGCCGAGACCGCGGCCCCGTCCTTCCGGCTCACCAGCGCCATGGTCGGCTTCAACCGCGAATTCCTCTCCGCCTACCTCTCGGTGCACTCCGACCCCGAAAACTACGGCAGGATCGATATTCTGCGGTTGCCGACGGATACCCAGACCCAGGGCCCGCGGCAGACCCAGAACTCGATGATCTCCGACACTCGCGTCGCGTCCGAGCGCACCCTGCTCGAGCGGTCCAATCGGATCTACTACGCCAACCTGCTGACGCTGCCGATCGCCGACGGCGGCATCCTCTACGTCGAACCGGTTTTCACCGAACGTTTGACCAGCACGCCCAACGGTTCCACCTTCCCGCAGCTGGCCCGGGTGCTGGTCAGCTACCGCGAACCGGGCACGGGCGGAGTGCGGATCGGCTACGCCCCCACTCTCGCCGAGGCCCTCGACCAGGTCTTCGGCACCGGCACCGGCGCCGTCGCCACCGCACCCGGCGGCGACGCCACCACACCACCACCTACCGGCGGGCAACCGCCGCCGCCGCCTCCACCGGGCGCCCCGCCGCCGGCGGCATCGGACCAGCTGACCGCCGCGGTCCTCGAACTCAACGACGCCCTGGCCAACCTGCGCGAGGCGCAACGCACCGGCGACTTCACCGCCTACGGCGCGGCCCTGGACCGCCTTCAACAGGCCATCGACACCTATCTGGTCGCCGGCGGAACCCCGCGTTGACGCGTCCCCTCCGCACGCTCCGTTCAATGACGTTGTGCTGTAAAGAAAGTCACAGGTTCGACGACGTCGGGTAGGCCGGCCAGAACCACCCGCCGGCCGCGTACGTGCACCCCGGCCCGTCCCTTCGCCGCCCTCGACCCGATGGCGGCGTTGGACAAGGCGACTACCGAACGGCTCGAGGATTCCTGGAGGACCTCTAGCGTGAGGCAGTGCCACATTCGGGCACGGGGCACCCGTTCCTCATGTAAGACGCGCGGTTCGGGTTCGACCCGCACGGCAATCGGCGCGCAGCGCGTCAGGGAATCAGATGCCGGCGAGGTCGCCGGGAAAGCCGGCGGTCGGGAAGTCGGTGTTGAAAACGATACTGTCCGATGCGATTCGGAAGTCGGCTGCTGCTGCCATCGACAGACTGGAGTCTGCGCAGCCGCCGTTGATGGCGGCGATGGTCGGTTGCGGCATCAGGTACAGCCGCTGCGTCACCTGGCTTGGCAGCCGAAGACGCGAAACGACGGCTGGGCGACGTGCAAGGCCTCGGCCGCTCTGTTGATGCCGCCGTTGTCCACGACTGCAGGAAAATACTCCATCTGCCGCACGTCCATGCTGGCAACGTGACCCACTGGGGCACGCGTCCGCAGTGCCCCAGTCTGCCCGTCGTTGTGGCCCCGGTTCCGGCTCGCAGGACGTACCTGACCAGAACCTATAGGCAAAACCGTATGGTCCGACCGCGGATTGCCGGTTGATGCTGCGCCGCGACTCGGCTGTGCTGTTGGTACCGCTCCCGGGACCCATCGCATCTGCCGTCGGGGCCATCCACTGCCTGAGCGCTCACACTTCCGGAGGATATTCATGGTGACGATCGAAAGCAGTCCGGGCGACACCGGACAGCGGCGGCCGCGCCCGGCGAGCCGTCGTGCGTGGGGCATTGTCGTTCTGCTGTTCCTGTTCTTCACGCTGAACTTTGCCGACAAAGCCGCGATCGGACTGGCGAGCCACCAGATCCGTGACAACCTCGGAATCACCGCAGGTCAGTATGGGTTGCTCAGCAGTGCCTTCTTCTGGCTGTTCGCGGTCGGTGCGGTCACCCTCACCGCGGTACTCCGCAAGATCTCGTACACCTGGGGTGCCGGACTGCTGATGGTGACCTGGATTGTCAGCATGTTGCCCCTGACCGTTCAGACGTCGTTCGGTGTGCTCCTCGCGTGCCGAATTGCGTTGGGCTTCTTCGAAGGTCCCGCGCACGCGCTGTGTCAGTCGATCGTCGCCGACCGCTTTGCGCCGGACAAGAGGGCGACGGCCGGCGCCCTCGTCAACGCCGGCTCCTCGGTGGGCCCGCTGGTGGCCGCCCCCGTGCTGACCTGGGTGATCCTGACCTGGTCCTGGCACGCCGCGTTCGCTGTCCTCGTTGCCCTGGGTGTGCTGTGGGTGATCGGGTGGTTCTGGTACACCGAGAAGCTGCCGCTCAAGCGGACCGAGGCTGCGGTCGAGGGCGTCGCGAAGATCGACGACCCCAACGGCCACATCGTGGTTCCCTTCCGCCGCCTGCTGATGTTGCAGAGTTTCTGGGGCCTGGTCCTCCTCTCGTTCGCCGGTTACCTGATCTCCTCGCTCAAGGTGGCGTGGCTGCCGGCGTACATGAACGAGGGGCTCGGGTACTCGGCGAGCACCGTCGGCACGCTGGTGACACTGCCGTACATCGTCGCGGTTGCGGTCCTGCTCTCGGCGGGGCTGCTGTCCGGCCGGCTGCTCCGGAGGGGCTACAGCGCACGGGTCGCGCGCGGCTACCTCACCGGGGCGTATCTGCTGGTCGGAGGCATCTCGATGGTGATCTTCACCCAGCTCGCGCCGGGAGCGTTGCAGCTGATATTCGTGATTGCCGCGTTTGCGGTCAACAGTGTCGCGTTCTCCGTCGCCTTTGCCGGTGCGTCCGACTTCCTGCCGGCCCGGCAGCGGGTGGCGTTCTTCGGCTGCATCATCGCCGCCTACAGCGTCGCGGGCATCGTTGCCCCGTACGCCCTCGGACTGATCGTCGAGCATGCACCCAGCGCGGCGCAGGGCTACTCGACCGGTTTCATGTTCGTCGGCATCACGGTGTGCGTGCTCGGTGTCGTCGGTGGCGTGATGCTCAACCCCGAGAGGGCCAAGGCCAGGCTCGAGAATCTGACCGCCGAATACGCGGCGCGAGAGGCACGGTGAGCACCATGCGTGGACCCCTCACCGGCATCCGGGTACTCGACCTCGGCCAATACATCGCCGGACCCAGTGCCTGTCAGACCCTCGCGGATCTCGGCGCGGACGTCCTGAAAGTCGAGAGCTTGCGCGGCGATCAGGCTCGGAGTATCGGTACGTTCGGCGAAGCGATGGTGCAGGCCTACAACCGGGACAAACGCAGCATCGCCCTCGATTTGAGCCGAGAGGAAGCCCGGGTGATTCTCCACCGGTTGCTGGCCGAAGCCGATGTGCTGGTTCAGAATTTCCGCAACGGCTCCGCCGAACGTCTGGGAATCGGAGCGGACGAACTGAGCCGCCGTTACCCCCGGCTCGTGCACGGAAGCGTGACCGGATTCGGGGTCAACGGGCCCTCGAGCGCCCGTCCGGGACTCGACATCGCAGCGCAGGCGGAGTTCGGGCTGATGCATGCCACCGGGGAAGCGGACGGGGAGCCGCAACGGCTGGGGCTGCCCGCCGCCGACGTCACCGCGGCCAATGCGCTCGCCACCGGCATCCTCGCCGCGCTGTACCGGCGAACTTCGACCGGTCGAGGCGCGCACGTTCAGACATCGCTGATGGAGGCGACACTGGCGATGCAGGCGGCGAACTGGGGGGAGTACACGATCACCGGGCAGGCACCGCGGCGCAAGGGCAACGGCCAGGCACACGCCGCTCCGGCTGCAGACGTCGTCAGCCTGACGGACGGAAAGATCGTGCTCTCGGCCTACACGGACGAAAAGTGGTCTGCTCTGTGTCATCTCATCGATCGCCCGGACATGATCGACGATCCGCGGTTCGTCGACAACCCGGCGCGCGTCGCGCACCGGCACGCACTCTTGGCGACTCTGTCCGAAGCGTTCGGCGCGATGACGCGCGATCAGGCCGTCGAGCGGTTACTGTCCGCCCAGATAGTATGCGGCGCAATACGATCCTTCGACGACCTGGCCGAAGACAAGGACGTCGTGGCGTCCGGGGTTCTCGTCGACGTCGCCGGAGCCGACGGCACGTCGTTCACCAGTCCCGGGCTGGCATTCACGCTCGACGGCCGTCGCCGCACCACATCGGTCGCCGCACCGGCCACCGGTCAGCACACCTCGGCCGTCCTGCACGAACTCGGCTACACGGACGAGGAAGTGGCCGGACTGTTCGACAGCTGCGTTGTCGGCGACTCCGCACTCAACTGACACCCATTTCGAAAGGTTCCCTACATGATCGACCCAGAGGTCTTGGACAACGACTTCCCCACCTACCTGAAGGTGATCGCCGACTTCACCGAAAACGAACTCGTCCCAGCCGAGAACGAGATGGTCGAGGCGGGTGCGGTTCCCGCCCGAATCCTCGACCGGATGGCGGCACTCGGCCTGTTCGGCATCTCCATACCGCGCACGTACGGCGGCCTCGAATGGTCGATGGAGCAGCAGGTACGGCTCACCTTCGAATTCACCCGTGCGTCGTGCGTCTACCGCTCACGCTTCTCGACCGTGATCGGACTGTGCTCGCAGGCGATCCTCGATCACGGCACCGAGGAACAGCGCCTGCGGATGCTTCCCGCCATGGCCGCAGGCGAGTTGGTCACGGCATTCGCCCTCACCGAGGAAGCGGCAGGCTCGGATGCGGCCCACCTGCGCACCACCGCCGTGCGTCGAGGCGACGTGTACCTGCTCGACGGGAGCAAGCGCTACATCACGAACGCCGCCTGGGCGGACGCGTTCATCGTCTTCGCGCGGACCGACGAATCGGACGAGGGCGCCGGCGGGGTGTCTGCCCTCATCGTGGACGCCGACTCGCCCGGCGTGCGGACGGTCCTGCCCACGATCATGAACGGGCACGCCGAGGCGCCGGTCGGCGAGATCTACTTCGACGGTGTCGAGGTGCCTGCGGCGAACCTTCTCGGGGGCATCGAAGGCGCGGGGCTGACGATGGCACTGCGCGGCATCAATCACGCGCGTCTGCATGTCGCCGCGACCTGTGTCGGTCAGGCGACTCGCATGTTGGAAGAGGCGACTTCACATGTCAACGGCCGCAGACAGTTCGGTGCTCCGCTGGCGGATCTCGGCGCGGTTCAGGCGACGCTCGGAGCCGGCTTCGCCGAACTCGAGGCCGGACGTGCACTGACAGTGGAGAGTGCGCGAGCCTTCGACGAGGGTGACATCCCACGCCACCGCATCGCCGCCGCCAAGCTGTACAGCTCCGAGATGGCGAGCCGGGTCGCCGACCGTTGCGTTCAGCTTCTGGGCGGTGAGGGCATCGTCGGTTCACACCCCGTGCCGCGGATGTGGCGTGACGTTCGTGCGCTCCGCATCTACGAGGGATCCTCGCCGATCCACGAGCGGAACCTCGCCAAGGCCATGATCAGACAAGTCGGCGTCGACGGGACACTGCCCGACTCCTACCGCGCCTGACACGGAAGGAGTGCCGGTCCGCCGGGGCGGAGGGAAGGATGAGGCCATGGACATCCGACAACTCGAGTACTTCCTAGCCGTTGTCGAGCACCAGGGTGTGAACCGGGCGGCTCAACACCTGCACGTCGCGCAGGCATCGCTCTCACAGGGCATCCGTCAACTCGAACGTGAGCTGAAGCTGAGCCTGTTCCACCGGACCGGCCGAAATCTCGTGCTCAACCCCGCGGGCCAGCTGCTGGTGGAGCCTGCCCGCAAAGTGCTCGGCGACCTCGTCGCTGCGCAGGACATCATGCGCGGGGCTCGTGAACTGCAGGTCGGGTCTGTCACGATCGGCACGATGCCGGAGATGTCCAGCGAGGCGGTCGCCGCGTGGAGTGCCTCGTTCACGAGTCTCTACCCCGAGATCCGGATCGAACTGTTGGAGTTTCCCGGCGCCAGGGAACTCTGCGACGAGGTGCTTGCCGGGCACTGCGAGCTCGGCTTCACCACCTTTCCCGTTCCGACGGAGAACCTCGAGCGAGTGGAACTGGGGGACCAGAGGCTGTTGCTCGTGATGCCGCCCGGGACCGCCACCCCGGACGCGCCGTTCGAGCTGCGGCGGCTCGAGGGTGTGCCGCTCGTGGTGAGTAACTCGGCGCTACGCGAGAATGACATCGTCGCCTCGATGCTGCGACGAGAGTCGGTGATTCCATTGGTCCGGGCGCAGATGCCGAACCGGCACGCGCAGATGACGCTGGTCCTCAACGGTGCCGTCAGCGCATTGCTGCCGCTGCGGATGGCGACGGCCGCTCACCGATTGGGCGCGGTCGTCGTCGAAACCGATCCGGAGATCCGGACGCCGTTCGGCATCGTGCACCGCCCCGGGGCCCTGACCCCCGCCGCACGGAGCTTCGCCGTCCAGAGCCACGCGGACCTGGCACGGCGCAACGCCCGGATCGCCGAACTGGAGGAAGCAGGCGCGTCGCTTCTCGACGCCGCCCTGACGGAACAGACCGAAGGGGAAATGAACAGACACCGCACTCGGAAAGGACCTGGCACCTGATGCCGAACTGGACACCGTTTCGTTCCGGAAAGGACCCCGACCCACGCTTCACGCTCGCGAACGAACGCACCTACCTGGCCTGGATGCGCACGGCCACGGCATTCGTCGCCTCCGGGCTCGGGGTCGAGGCCTTCGGTGGCAGTCTGCTCCCGCCTGCCGTTCGTACGGGGCTGGCCGCACTGCTCCTCATTTCGGGTGCCGTCGTCGCGGTCGCGTCTTTCGTCCAGTGGATCAGTGCCGAGCGAGCACTGCGGACGGGCCGCACGCTGCCGGTTCCGGTAATGGCACCGGTCGTCGGTGTGGTGCTCGTCGTCTGCGCATCCGTCTTGGTCGTCGAAGTTCTGAGGTTCTGAATGGTCGCGACTCAGTCGACCGACGCCGGGCTTCAGCCCGAGCGCACCTCGCTGTCCTTCGCGCGGACGAGTGTGTCGATACTCGGATCGGTAGTGGCCTGCCTGCGTTGGCTTCCGCCCAGCAACTCCATAGCGCTGGTCGGACCGGTGATCGTGGGCGCACTCGTTTCCGGAGTCACGGTTCACGAGCATCGGTCACGGTCCCACCGAATGACGCGATGTGCGACAGAGTCCGCAACACCGGCACTCGGCGCCGGAGCTCTCCTGGCCGTGAGCATCGTCGTGCTGAGCCTCAGTGGACTGTGGGTTCTTGCGCACTGACGCCCGGACTCGGGTGCAGCCGGCACCCTCCCCACGAATATTCTCGTGTGAGACCCACAGGCGGAAGATCGACACCACCGGTGGCACGCCACTGTCCCGACAACCCGATTAGGAAAGCATGAACTACTACGTTCCGCGAGGCGGCCTGCCGCCGCAAACCGACCTGACCACCGACCGCGCGGTCTTCACGGAGTCTTACGCGGTCCTGCCGCGTCGCACGATGAGCGATATCACCGCCAGTCTGCTGCCGCACTGGAATGGGACCAGGGCGTGGGTGCTGGCGCGGCCGTTGTCCGGATTCGCGGAGACCTTCTCGCAGTACATCGTCGAGGTGTCGTCTGGTGGCGGCAGTGATCGTCCCGATGCCGATCCGGGCGCCGAGGCGGTCGTGTTCGTTGTCGACGGTGCGCTGACCCTCACACTCGACGGGGTCGAGCATGTGTTGGATGCGGGGGGCTACGCCTTCCTCGCTCCCGGCGCCCGGTGGACCTTGCACAACCACGGTCCAGCCACCGCGACGTTCCACTGGATCCGCAAGACCTATCAGCAGGTCGACGGCATCGAGGTGCCCGAGTCTTTCGTGACCCGGGAGCAAGATGTCGACGGCGTCGAGATGCCCGACACGAATGGGGCATGGAAGACCCAGCGGTTCGTCGATCCGACCGACATCCGTCACGACATGCACGTCAACATCGTGTCCTTCGAACCGGGAGGTGCGATCCCGTTCCCCGAGACGCACGTCATGGAACACGGTCTGTACATACTCGAGGGCAAGGCGGTGTATCTGCTCAACAAGGATTGGGTCGAAGTACAAGCGGGCGACTTCCTGTGGTTGCGTGCCTTCTGCCCCCAGGCGTGCTACGCGGGCGGGCCGAGTCGATTCCGCTATCTGCTCTACAAAGACACCAACCGGCACGCCGGCCTCCAACTCGGACTCTCCTGAATGTGATCATGATCCTGTGTGCCCCTGCCGTTGTCGCAAGGATGGCGGCATTCCGATCCGCTGTGCACAGGGATCACTGTGGTCTGCTGGGAGCGGTGTCTTCGGTGCCGAGTTGTTCCTGGCTGGCGGCCCAGGATGCGAGGAGTTTGAGGGCATCGGCGGTCGGTGTGCCGGCGGCTGCGGTGTAGATGTTCAGTTGTAGGCCGGGTTCGGAGGGAAGTTCGAGTGCTTCGAAGTCGAGGTCGAGTTGTCCGACGGCGGGGTGGCGCAGGCGTTTTCGCCCGCTGCGGTGGAAGCGGACGTCTTGTGACGCCCAGCGCTGGCGGAAGAGTTCGCTTTGGGTGGACAGTTCCCCGACCAGTGCGATGAGTGCTTTGTCGTGGGGGTTGCGGCCTGCTTCGAGTCGGAGCATGGCGGCGGCGTCCCTGGCAATGGTGTCGTAGTCGACGAAGAATTCTTCGGCCGCCTGGGGGTGGAGGTAGACGAAGCGGGTGGTGTTGGCGGGTCGGCGAGCACGGGGGAGTAGAGGGCGCGGGCGAGGTCGTTCATGGCGATGATGTCGTGGCGGCCGTTGCGGATCCAGGCCGGCGCGTCGGTGATGGCGTCGAGTACTTGCT
>NZ_JAAOQS010000063.1:0-52672 GCF_011603105.1 Rhodococcus sp. A14
CCCTCTACCTCTTCGGGGCCGCCGTGCGCGAGATCGTCCCGGTAGTGGCCCTGATGGGAAACATCGCGGTGGGTGCCGGCGCGTTCTCCTATGCGGGGCAGTTCACGATCACGGTTGTCGGTGACGGTGCCGTATGCCCCGAGGTCGACGTGGTTGCCCGCGGAATGGAACAGACGCTGCGGTCACTCGAGGCGTCACGGCACCGGGATTGATCCACTCGCGAGGAGTATTACCCCGGACGATGCGAGAGTTCGCCGATTCGCCGGCGATGTCCCGTCGTGCTGTGCCACGCTCGAACGATGCAGACGGAGCGAGACCAGCTGCTGCTCACGGTGCGCAACCTCGCACGGTTTCACCGGGAACACGAGAAGTTCTATTCCGAATCACCATTTCACGACGTGATCCGGCTGCAACGCAACTCACGGGCATTGAAGGCACTGGCCGAACGGTGGTCGGTGGTCGCACCGTCCGGTGAGACGTCCCTCAGCCCGTTCGCGGGCGCTTCCGACCTCAACGATGATCGCGCCACCGAGACGCTCGGGATCCTGTTCATGGAGGGCGGTGGCGAGCCCGCGGAGATCACGAATCTGAAACGTGATCTCAGCGCGTTAGGGGAGGCGAACCGGGCGATCGGGCAGTGGCTGGCGTCGGCGATGTCGGCGGCATGGGACATGTTGGAGGCATTGCTGAGCTACCCGGAACTTGCGGATCTGCTGGCCGAACGGCACCGTATCGTGAGCAACGACTGGCAGTGCGCGTCGATGGCCGAACTCATCGCCCGCAACCTCGACCGCGCGGTCGCGATCCTCGGGCGGGTCGACTTCACCCCGGCCGCCCTGCGTGCGGACCTCACTGCACACCGTGTCGTTCCGCGGTACCTGTTCTCGGCCTCGGAAATGCTCGATTATGCCGCGGATCTCGCGGCTCGCAGCGCGGTGCTCACGCACGAGAACGAGCGACGCTGGCGGATCTTCCACGAGCGGGTCGATCAGATGGTCGGGGCCGCCGACACCCCCGGCGGCAACGAAATCCGACCGGAGGGCAGGTAGAGACCGATTGCCACGGCGTGGGCTGTTGTGGGCCCTCATCGTCGTGGTGGGTTTCAGTGGCTGGGGAGGGCTTTCGGTGCGCAGATGGCTTCGACGAACGCGCCGACGGCGTGTTCGGGCAGGTGCCGGGCGATGTCGGCTTCGCTGATCATGCCGACGAGCCGGTGGTCGTCGAGGACGGGCAGGCGGCGGATCTGGTGTTCTTCCATCACGGTGACGACCTGTTCCACGGTGGCTGCGGTGTCGACGTGGTAGGTGCTGCCCTGGGCGAGGTCGCCGGCGGTCATCGTGTTGGGATCTGTGCCGGCGGCGACGCATTTGAGGACGATGTCCCGGTCGGTGATGATGCCGTGGAGGCGGTCGTCGTCCCCGCAGATCGGTAGCGCTCCGACGTCGAGCTCGCGCATGCGTTGCGCGGCGGTGGTGAGGGTGTCGTGTTCGCCGATGCAGGTTGCACCGGTGTGCATGATGTCACGTGCTGTGGTCATGAGTGGTGATCTCCAAAATGGTTGCAAACAATTGTTTCGATGGTCCGCGCTGAGGCTTCAGTGGCCGTTGGAACCGGTGACGGCACTGGCCAGCAGGTACGTGCCCAGGAGGACGGCGGCCGGCGCGGCGATCGCGAAGGCGATGGTGCTCCAGGCGCCGATCGCCGCGAGGACAAGCCACAGGGCTCCGATGACGGGGATGATCGTCTTGGGCATGCTGTCCTCGATGGGCCGCGGGTGGGTTCGAACCGGCGGTCAGGTGGTCTCTTCGCTGGTGGGGGTGGTTTTCGTGATTTCGACGTGTTTTTCCGGTGTCGGGGATTCGGTGACCGGCATCGTGACAGTCAGGATGCCGTCGGTGTAGGTGGCGTCGATGTCGTCTTCCTTGGCGCCGGGGGGCAGGGGCATGGATCGGTAGAAGCTGCCGTAATGGAATTCGGATCGGGCGCCTTCCTTGTGTTGTTCGGTGCGTTCGGCTTTGATCGTCATTTGTCCGTCGCGGACGCTGATGTCGACGTCTTTGGCAGGGTCGACTCCGGGGAGTTCGGCGCGCAGGGTGTAGCGGCCCTTGTCGAGGTGTTCCTCGACGCGGATCATGTGGCCTTCGAGGGAGGTCCAGGGGGGCATCGCCTCGAATCTGGCCATGAGGTCGGACCAGTCCGGCAGGGACGGGAGCAGGGCCTGGTGTGGGCGGCGGGGGGACAGAATGCTCATGATTGACTCCAGAGGATTCGGAAGTAGTTGCTGGCGTCTTCGAGTCCACTCGTCATCGGGTGAAGCCAGTAGGGCCGACGGTCCTCAATTCGCGGACTGCGGTCGGCGGCCTGACCCCTGTCTCGCACATTCGGCTCAGAGCGACAGCGCCTGCCGTGCCTCGTCGAGCACGTACTTCGGCGAAGTTGTGGCCGCGACTGTCGACACTCATGTCGACGATCCGCCGGACTGACCTCGCCGATCTGCGTAGCGGGTGGTGACAGGTGTGGCGAGTCCGAACCGAGGACCCTCGGCCCTATTGTCACCACCCGAGGCGAGTGGACTCTGAAGGGGGTCGGCCCCCACTACCTCACCCGCCTCGACAGCACCGTCACGGAAATCGCACGGACCACGACGATCGAACTACGGCACACGCACGGGTCGCCCGTGTCGGATCGCGACGAATGGAGATCGACATGCATGCAGAACCAGGGGACTGGCTGGTGGTGAAAGGCACGGTCGTCGACAGCCCGGACGAGGTCGGGCACATCGTCGAGGTTCGTCGCGCCGACGGCACACCGCCGTACCTCGTCAGGTGGATACGGGACGATCACGAGGCGCTCGTGTTCCCCGGCCCGGACGCGCATGTGGTGACGGCCGCTGCGAAGAGCGAGGAGGACAGTCACGAGCGGCGGCGCATTTCCGCGCTCCAAGACGCCATTGCCGGGAAACCGCACATCGAGCAGCGGACTCTCCGAACCCGCCCCCGAAAGTCCTGATATCGATCAGGACTGGGTGAGCTGAACGTCTGCGACGCCCGGCACGGTCTCGGCGAGGGCAGTCACTACCCCCCGTTCCGGATCGTCGAGCGCGAGCCCGGCGATCGTCACCTTGCCGTCTGCGATCCGCACCGTCCACCGCCGCGATCCCGCATACACATCGAGGCGGTGTTGCACTTCCCTCGCTATGTTCGTGTCGTCCAGCGTCAGGATCTCGAGAAGATCACGCCGGGTGACGATTCCGATGACGTCGTGTTCGTGGACGATGGGGATCCCGCGCAGACCTGAGCGCAGCATCGCAGACGCGAGGTCGCTGACGTCGGTGTCCGCTGTCATAGCGACGACTGGGCTGGTCATCGTGTCGGCCGCTGTGACATCGGCTCTGGGGAGCGTAGCGAACTTTTCGCGGAGCAGATCGCCCTCGGAGACGATGCCCACCAGATGCTGCGACTCGTCGACGACCGGCAGGACGGTGAACCCCGAACTCGCAATGATGCGGAGGCATTCGTCGACCGGGGTCGACCGAGTCACAGTGGTGACCGGGCTACTCATGATCTGTTGCGCGTGCATGACAGCTCCTTCCTTTCGACAAACCGGCGCTGCAATCGGGCGCCGACAGGCGGCAGGGCCGACGCGTCGTTCTGGCCAGTGGACGCATCGACCTACATCAACGTCGGACGATCAGCAGCGGGCAGGTGATGGAGTGCAGAAGCGCCCGGCTGGTCGAACCGAGCAACAGTGAGGCGAAACCACCACGCCCCCGGCTGCCTGTCACCACCAACTGCGATTCCCGTGCTTGCTGGAGCAGGTGGTGAACCGGTCGATCTCGGACGACAACTTTGCGGACGGACACGTCCGGATACTTGTCCTTCCATCCGGCGAGGCTCTCCGACAGGACGGCCTGTTCGGCGGTTTCGATTGCCGACCAGGGAAGATCGTTGTCGCTGAGATCGGCGGGGGTAACGGTCAACAGGCTGAAGTCGCTCCACGCGTGCACCGCCACGAGATCGACGCCGCGCAGAGAGGCTTCCTCGAAGGCAGCCGCGATGGCCGGTTCGCTGTTCGGCGAACCGTCGACACCGACCACCACCGGACCGTCCAATGGCGGCGCATCCGTCTCGGGCATTCCGCGGATCACCGCCACCGGGCACGCTGCATGACTGGCGACCGCGGAGCTGACCGATCCCACCAGGCCGCCGGTGAACTCTCCGAGGCCACGGGAACCGACGACCAGCATGCGAGCCGACTTCGCGGCGTCGAGCAGGACCGTCACGGCCGAGCCGTGACGTAGCGCCGTCCGGAGGGTGAGATGGTTGCCGGGCACGCTCCGCCGGGCGAGTTCGGCGGCCGTGGCGAGCCGCTGGGTACCCCCGTATTCGACGCCGGTGAATGCGCCTGCGGACAGGTTGACGGCGTCGCCGAACGTGCCGGGCGCCTTCAGGAGGGACGACACCAGAAGTAGCGGGGCTCGGTGGTGGACGGCCGCGTCGGCTGCCCAGCGCACGGCGTCGAGCGATTGCGCCGATCCGTCCACACCTACGACGATCGGTGAATCTGTCTGCATGTCGATTCCTCGTCTCTGTTCGTTCGTGCAGGCCTGGTCGAGAATGTGCCACCGCCGCGTGACCGTCTCGAGAGGGCACACAGCCCTCTCCGGATCGCGGGGCGGCCGCTCACAGCGAGTTCACACCGTGGAGAAGTAGGGCGGGCAAACCCGGGACCATCAGTCCGACACCGACCGACACGATCGCGGCGCCGACGACACGGTGGTGTGGATTGCGGAAGATGCCGAGTCCGATGAAGACGATCGTTGCTGCGCCCCCGAGGACGGTGAGGGGAGACGTCACCGACAATGCCGCGAGGCCCACGACGGTGGCGGCGGCGACCCATGGCCATCGCAGGTCTCGGGCTTCGAGATATCTTGCTTGCATTGCTACGTCCCACCGGGAGATGTCGATTCGGGCGGGAAGTGCACCTCGGCGATGCCCGGCACGGTGTCGGCCAGGGCGGCGATGACATTTCGTTCCGGGTCGTGAGGCGTGACGCCGAAGATCGAGGCGGAGCCGTGGGCAACGTCTACGCGCCATCGGCCGGCTCCACCGTAGACGTCGAGGCGGTGCTGCACTTCCTTCGCGACCTGAGCGTCGTCGGTCGTGAGGACGGCGATGAGATCGGGACGGGTGACGATCCCGAGGATGTCGTGATCGTGGACGATGGGGATGCCGCGCAGCCGAGATCGAAGCATGGCGGATGCGAGTTCGCTGACCTCCGCGTCGGCCGTCATCGCCACCACGGGACTGGCCATCACGTCGCCTGCGGTCATCTCGTCCGGCTGCGAATCGGCCCCGCCCAGCTCACGGAATCGTGCACGGAGGAGATCACCCTCGGACACGATGCCCACGAGATGCTTCCGCTCGTCGACGACCGGAAGCACCGTGAAGCCCGAACTTCCGACCAACCGAAGGCATTCGTCCACCGAGGTGGATCGGTCCACCGTGGTGACCGGGCTGCTCATGACGTGTCGTGCCTGCATGACGACTCCTCTCCTCGTCCCTCAGCGTCGGCGTGCCACTGTCACCGGACAAGGGTCCTAGGACCTCACCTCGTCGCATTCCTCGGTGTTGGTTCGAACGATCCCCCGGAAGGGTCCAAATGCCCTGGTGACGAGATCGCCGGTGCGCGATTGTGGAGTGAGCACGGAGGTGGAAAGAATGGTCAAGCGTTGGCTGGTCATGGAGACCGAGAACGGCGACCCGCGAATGCCGTTCGCTACGCGTCTCGCCGGGGCCGGCCGGCATCTACCCGCGACACATCTCACGACCACGGACCTGATGTCGACCACCCGTCACTCGACTCACATCGACCTCGAGCGGCTCACCGGGATCCGCGAGCGCCGGGTGTCGGTGGGGGACGAGGACTCCTACACACTGGCGATCTCGGCGGCACTGGATTGCCTGGAACGGTCGAGCCGGGACGCCGGGTCGATCGACGTGGTGGTCAGTTGTAGCATCACCAAGTTTCACGGCGGTCTCACCCAATGGCTGGAACCGACGATGAGTAGTGCGGTCGCCCAGGCGATCGGCGCGCAGGGGGCGATGACCTTCGATCTCTCGAACGCGTGCGCCGGCATGTTGACCGGTGTGACGGTGATGAACAACTGGATCCGTCAGGGAATCGTCGAACGGGCACTCGTCGTCAGTGGTGAGTACATTTCGCAGCTCGGACAGAATGCTGCCCAGCACATCCGGAACATCATGAGCAAGGAGCTTGCGTCCCTCACGCTCGGCGACGCCGGGGCCGCGCTGCTCCTCGAACGTGCCCCCGCCGGATCGGCCGGGATCGGTTTGGCCGGATTCACCACCGTCGCCGACTACAGTCGGCTCTGTCTCGCGTACCCGAAGGGCGGCGACCCCGGCGCCCGGATGTTCACCAATTCGCGGGGGATCCAGCGGGCGGCGATCGCGGACACCCCGCTGTTGTTGCACGAGGTGCTCGACGCCGCCGGGATCTCCCTCCACGACATCGATCACGTGATCACACACCAAACCTCGGCGCGGGCGATCCGCAAAGGGATGGCCGAGGTGACCGCCACGCTGGGCGATTCTCCACGGCACGACGCGGTCATCACCGTCGACCGCTACGGAAATACGGCCTCGACGACCCACACCGTCGCGCTGGTCGAGGAACTCGAAGCAGGCCGCATCCGAGCGGGTGAGACCGTGGCGTTGATCGCCCTCGCATCGGGTTTGGAGATCGGCGTCGTTCTGTTGACCCTGGACGAGGAATTGGTGGCACGCTATGGGCACAGTCATTGATCGGCTCGACGTCACACGAGGCGGCTGGCGTACCCGCCACAGTGCATTGCATCTCGCGGTGTCGGCCGCCCAGACCTGCCTCGAACGGGCCGGTCGGAATGCCGACGACCTGGATCTGCTCGTCAACGTCGGGTTGTACCGCGACCGGAATCTGGGAGAGCCCGCCCTCGCGGCGCTCATCCAGGATGATATCGGTGCCCACCCGGAGGACCCCCACGACGACACGCACGGGACCTTTTCCTTCGATGTCGCCAACGGATCCTGTGGGGCTCTCAACGGTCTGCAGATCGTCGACGGATTCCTGCGGTCGCACACGATCGACTGGGCGCTGGTGGTTGCCAGTGACGCCGATCCCGGACGTGGGATGAGCGAGCACTTTCCGTTCGCGCCGACGGGTGGAGCCATTCTCTGCCGCTGGACCGACGACGAATTCGGCCTGGGCCCCGTCCATTGGGTGAATCGCTACGATGCCGGTGAAAGTTTCTGCGCCACCGTCGGACTCGAGGACGCCCGGAACGTACTGCGGTTCCGGGAATCGGATTCGATGGACGAGCGATTCGCGACCGCCGGAGCGCAGGCGGCACGGGAATGCCTGGAAGCATCCTCCCTCGACCTCGCCGATGTCGATCTGATCGTGGCCGCTCCCGCCCGGCGGAAGTTCCGCGCGACGCTCGCCGAGCACCTGGGCGTCCCCGTGCCACGGATCGTGGTCGCGGACGACGAACGGATGCATACCGCGTCCCTCGTGGCGGCCCTGGACCGCCGGACGGGTGGTATCCCGGCCGGGAACCGAGTCCTGATCATCGCCGTGGGTGCAGGGGTCACCGCCGGCGCCGCCCTGTACAGCGAACACCCCTGAGCCCGGGCAAAGGCATCTGAGCCCGGGCAAAGGCATCGTCGGGTCAGCCGGCCGCGCCGTGCCCGACACCCTGCATCGCCGCGTGCTCGTGCAGCGCGAGCTCGGCCTCGTGGTGTGCCGGTTGGAGATCGAACACGACCTCGTGGACGGTCCCGGTGAACCGGTACGGGGCCTTGTCCTCGTAATCGCGGTCGACGACCAGGCCGTTGTCGCGGCCCACGTCCATTCCCGCGTACGAACTGAAGGCCACGGGCACCGTCCGGGGCATATCACCTTCCCCGATCAGTTCGTCGTTCGCCCACAAGGACACGTGACCACCGCTGCCCGGTTTGGGCTCCTCGGTCTCGAACAGCATCTTCACGGTGACGTCACCGGTCGGAATCTTCTGCTCGGACGCCTGCCTGTAGGTCTCCACACCGAGGAAGGAATACGTGTGGTGGAGTATGCCGGTGCCGTCGACCCACAGTGCGAAGCCGCCGATGAAGTCGGCGTTGGCAACGATGACACCCTCGGCGCCGTCCTCGGGTACGTGAAGGTTCGCTTCGATGGCGTACGAGCGTCCCGCCACGCGAGGGACCATGCCGCGCTGCACGTTCTGGACGTCGCCCTTGAAGGTGAATCGCGTGGTCGTCGGCATCGGCGGCAGCAGGCCGAAGAAGATCGACATTCCCCCGAGCAGGGGGAGAGCCCGGTTGCGTTCCGCCTCACGCCACCACAGCTGCTTCAGCTCCTCCAGTCTGTCGGGGTGATCGGCGGCGACGTTGTGGGCCTGGGAGAAGTCGTCGGGCAGGTAGTAGAGCTCCCAGACATCGTCGTCCGGGTTGTAGACACCCGGTGCGAACCGTTTGATGGTCTCCGGGGAGAAGTCCCAGGGGGCCTTGTCCAGGCGGGTGCACGCCCACCAGCCGTCCTGATAGATCGCGCGGCTGCCGAACATCTCGAAGTACTGCACCGTGTGCTGTTCGGGCGCGTCGGCGTCGGCGAATGTGGGGAGAAAGCTCGTTCCGTCCATGGGTTCCTGGTCGATCCCGTCGACGGTGGTCGGTTCGGGCAGCCCTATCGCGGCGAGGACGGTGGGGGTGATGTCGATGCAGTGGGTGAACTGCCCCCGCACCTGTGAGTCGGGGGTGATCCGGTTCGGCCACGCGATCACCATCGGGTCGCGGTCGCCACCGAGGTGGCTGGCCATCTGCTTGCCCCACTGGAACGGGGTGTTGTTCGCGTGCGCCCAGGCGGCGGCGAAGTGCGGAGCGGTGTGGTCGCCGCCGAGCGCCTCGATCCCACCGTATTCGTCGATCAGCTTCAACTGGTGTTCGGCGTCGAGTACCACCCCGTTGAGGAAGGTCATCTCGTTGAAGGAGCCGGTGATCGTCCCTTCCATGCTGGCGCCGTTGTCACCCCAGATATAGAAGACGAGCGTGTTGTCGAGGTCGCCCATGTCCTCGATCGAGTCGAGCAGCCGCCCGACGTTCCAGTCGGCGTTCTCGGAGTACCCGGCGAACACCTCCATCTGCCGGGCATAGAGCTTCTTCTGGGAGTCGGACAACGTATCCCAGGCGGGAAACAGGTCCGGTCGCTCGGTCAGTTCGGTGTCCGCGGGAACGATCCCGAGTACCTTCTGACGCTCGAGCGTCTTCTCGCGGTAGGTGTCCCAGCCGTCGTCGAATTGCCCCTTGTATTTGTCTGCCCATTCCTTGGCCACATGGTGCGGGGCGTGGCTGCACCCGGTGGAGTAGTACATGAACCACGGTTTCTGTGGGTCCTGAGCCTGGACACCGTGGAGCCACTCCACCGCCTTGTCGGTGAGGTCGTCGGGGAAGTAGTAGCCGTGACCGTCTTTGCCCTCCGGGACGCCGAGGACCGAGTTGTCCTGGGTGACGATCGGATCGTATTGTCCGGCCGCACCACTGAGGAATCCCCACCAGTGGTCGAAGCCCCACCCCTGCGGCCAGTTGTCGAAGGGTCCGGCGGCGCCCTGCACGTTGTCCGGGGTGAGATGCCACTTGCCGAAGCCGCCGGTCACGTACCCGTTCTCGCTGAGAATCCGGGGGAGTGCGGTGCAGCTTCTCGGCCGCACGGCCGTGTATCCGGGGAAGGGGCCCGGGTACTCGGCAATCGAGCCGAATCCCACGCGGTGGTGGTTGCGGCCGGTGAGAAGCCCCGCCCGGGTGGGCGAGCACACCGCGGTCACGTGAAAGCGGTTGTAGGTCAATCCCTGTTGCTGAACCCGGCTCAAGGTGGGGGTGCGGATAGCACCGCCGAAGGTGTCCGGTCCACCGAAACCGGCGTCGTCGATCAGCACGATCAGCACGTTCGGAGCACCGTCCGGTGGCTTCGGCCCGGGCACGATCGTCCAATCCGGTACGGAGTCCTGCACCGTGCGGCCAATGGTGCCCCCGAAGGTTCGGTTGGGGATCGGTAGCCGCGTGCGGTCCGGATCGAACTTCCCCATTGCAGAGGCCAGGGACGCCTCGAGGTCCCTCAGGCTCGAACCATCCAACTCCGCGACCGACTTCAGGGGGGCGCCGCCGAGCGCCTGCTCCACCTGCAGCCGGCTGCCCGACGGCAGGACCGCGATCAACACACATGTCCCGGAGGCCAGCGCCTCACCGATCTTGGTCTCGAGGCCGCTCGTGATGCGGTGTGAGGCGAACTTGCCTGCCAGCGCGCCGGCACCGGCGCCGACGGCGGCTGCAGCCAGCATCGGCGGGGCGAACAACCCCACCACCAGGCCGACCCCGGCACCCCAGCCGGCGCCCTTACGGCCCAGATGGTCGCCCGTGTCGATCATGGTGAGGTTCCCGTCCGGGTCCTTCGTTACCAGGACTGCACCCCGAAGGGTGATCTGCTTGCCGCGCACCTGAGCGGTGAGCGCGTCGAAGTCCTCACGGGCACGGTCGAGGTCCGGATAGCCGGCGACGAGGACCAGCGCGTTGTCTTCAGTCATGGGGGGACTCTCCGTCATCGGTGTCGCCGGTTCTGTGTGGGCGGCCTGCTCTCGATGCTCGTCCGGCGGCAGACTCGGCGACAAGGATCTAAAGACCTCAGTTGCGCCACTCGTCCCGTTTGCGAACGGTGCCTGATCAGCCGCACTCGCGGCGGCGGCCGAGATCGATCCGTCGCGGGACGAAGCCACGCCTCGGGGGCCGTGGTCGTGCAGCTTCGGTGCCGGCGGCCGATGCGAGGGCCCGGATCGTGAGAAGCATCTTCCGGCTCATGACGAAGCCGATCGGCTCCATCAGCAGAGGCCCGAAGAAGAGACGGCTGACGAGTCCGGGGCCGCAGGAGCTGCAGCCCCGCTCGATCAACCGGGTGCGCCCAGCCTGGTCGCGAAGAAGATGAAACGCCCAGATGGAGGCGTCGCCGGTGCGGGGGTCGCGGGCATGGAGGACCAGGCGTGCATTCGGTTCGACCGACGCGACAGTCAGCGGGGGCGCTTTCGGGTGCAGCCGCACTTCGTCGCCGGTGTCCAGGTTCTGGTAGTCCCGAAGTACCTTGTCGGTGTTACGCACGCGACAACCGATGAGGTTCTCGAGTCCGACGTAACTGTAGAAGCCGCCGCGGCCCTGACCCAGCTGGACGATCCAGGGCCACACCACTTCCGGCGGCGCGTCGACCGTGACGGCGTGCGTGTAGCGCCATGCGGGGTGGGGGATCAGCTCGTCTCCCGGCAGCGCTGCCGCCGCCTCCGTTGCGGTCGCGCCCCACGTCGTGCGCCGCCGGCGCAGCGGTTTCGTCAGGATCACGTGCGTCGCAATCAACACCGCACCACCGAGGGACTGCCGGATGACGGCCGAGCGCGCCACGACGGTACCTCCTGTCGGTCGAGGTTACGTCCCATCATCGAGCCGCAGACCAGAGTTCGACAGGGTATTTCGGCCCCGCGCGAAGCGGCGGTGACTTTGGACCCTGTGCGGTCCGAAGTCGACGGTGTTCGCTGGACCATGACGACGAGGAGACCTCATGAACGTGCAACAGACGGTGGTCGAACACCGCTGGGTCAAGCCGATCGATCAACTCGGATTGGCGGACGCACCATCGGTAGGGGGCAAGGCGGCCAATCTCGGTGAGCTGACGCGCGCCCGCTATCCGGTCCCACCAGGATTTGCCGTCACCGCGGAAGGCTATCTGGGGGCGATGGACGAGGCGGGAGTGCGCGACACCCTTCGGGAACACGGGTTGCCGAAAGCCGGGACCGACGACAACACCCTCACCGCAGCGTCGCACGAGTTGCGGTCGACCGTACTCGGCGTTCCGATGCCTGCTGCCCTGCGGGCGGAAATTCTCGCTGCGTATCGTGAGCTCGGCGCGGGGGCGCCGAGGGTCGCGGTCCGCTCGTCCGCCCCCGCCGAAGACGCGGCCGACACCTCGTTCGCAGGTATCCACGACAGCTTCGTCGGCGTGTCCGGTGACGACGCGCTGATCGAGGCAATCGGCAAATGCTGGGCGTCGCTGTGGTCCGAGCGCGCACTCACCTATCGCAGCGTTCAGGGAGTGACCGACGAGCCGTCGATCGCGGTCGTCGTCCAGTTGATGGTGGACGCCGACCAGTCGGGCGTGGTCTTCACCGCAGATCCCAGAACCGGTGCACGCGATCGCATCGTCGTCGAAGCCGCGACCGGACTGGGCGAGGTCGTGGTGGGAGGCCAGGTGGAGCCGGACACCTATGTGGTGGCGAAGTCGGGATTCGCAGTGATCGACGCCCACATCGGGTCACAGTCCTTCTCCATCACCGCGGATGACGAAGGGGAGCATTCGGTAGAGATTCCCGCCACGGCACGAGGCCGACGCGTTCTCACCGACCAGCAACTCGAACGATTGGCGTTGCTCGCCGTCGCTGTCGAAGACCATTATCACGTCCCCCAGGACCTCGAATTCGCGTTCGCCGCAAATCGGTTGTGGATCGTCCAGACGCGCCCCATCACGACTCTGGGACAGCCCCGGGCTCGCACGGAGGAACATCGCGAATCGACGAGCAAGGCCCTCGTCCACGGGCTCGGCGCAGGCCCCGGAACGGCGACCGGCCGCGTCCGCATCCTGCGGTCCGTGTCCGACGCCCACCGGTTGTCCGACGGAGAGATACTCGTCGCACCCATGACACGCCCCGACTGGCTTCCCGTGCTGCGCCGTGCGGCGGCAATCGTCACGGACGGCGGCGGGATCACCTGTCACGCCGCCATCGTCGGTCGCGAGCTGGGACGTCCCGTGGTCGTCGGTACCCGGACCGCCACCACCGAACTGGTGGAGGGGGCGATCGTCACGGTCGACGGTGATTCGGGGGTGGTCTACGACGGAGCGGTATCCACCTCTGCACCGGAGTCGTCGGCGAAGGGTGCCGTTTCCGCACCGCGACCGGTGACGGAGCGGACCGGTACGGGGTCCGCACCGGAGGCGACGGCCACCTCCGTGTACGTCAACCTCGCTACACCGGACGCCGCCGACCGTGTGGCCGCTTCCGACGTCGACGGAGTGGGGTTGCTGCGCGCCGAGTTCATGATCATGGACGCGCTGGGTGGGACACACCCGGCAGCGATGATCGCGCAGGGACGCCGCGACGAGTACGTGGCCGAGATGGCGGCGGCGGTCGAACGCATCGCCGCCGCGTTCACGCCGCGCCCCGTCATCTACCGGGCGATCGATCTACGCACCAACGAATTCGCCAACCTTTCCGGTGGCGACGTGGAGCCGCACGAAGACAACCCGATGATCGGCTACCGCGGCTGCTTCCGCTACGTGCGCGAACCCGAACTGTTCCGCCTCGATCTCGACGTGCTGTTCACCGTCAGGAAGCGCTACCCGAACGTGCATCTGATGATCCCGTTCGTCCGCACCCGGTGGGAGCTCGCTCAGTGCCTTGCCGACCTCGACTCCCATCCACTGGGCGCGGATCGCCGCATGCACCGATGGATCATGGCGGAGGTCCCCTCCGTCGCGTACTGGATTCCGGAGTACGCGGCCCTCGGCATCGATGGCGTCTCCATCGGTACCAACGACCTCACCCAACTCGTGCTGGGAGTCGATCGGGATTCCGAGATCTGCCGGGATCTGTTCGACACCATGGACCCCGCCGTACTCGACGCCATCGACGTCATCATCGAGCGTGCCACACGTGCCGGGCTCACCACCTCCCTGTGCGGGCAGGCAGTGTCGACCAACCCCGCTCTGGCGGAACATCTCGTACGCAACGGCATCACCTCGGTGTCCGTGGCACCGGACGTCGCCGCCATTACGCGCCACAACATCGCGGCTGCGGAACGCAGGATCCTGCTCGACCGAGCGAGGTCAGACCTGCGAACGTCCGCGGATGGGGACCGGCGAGGAGGAACCCGATGAGCGAACCCGTCGCGACACTGATCAGCAGCACCGGCGACTCGGTCACCGTGCACGGTCCCGGTGGCACCGACACGGTGCTGCCGGTCGCCGTGTGGCAGCTGCCCGACGCCCGTCAGGTGGTCGTGGTGGGGGAGGGCGGTCCGCTCATCGTCGCCGATATCGACGGGGCGCAGCTCGCCGAGGCGATCCAGTCGAGATGGCCCGGCGCCACCATGCTGGAGCGTCGCACCAGTCCCATCGCCTCGACAGGTGACTCACGAGCTTACGACGCCGTGTACTGTCAACTCGCGCTGGATGGTTCACGATGCGATCCGAACTACGCGGAACTGAGCGCGGCCGGTCTCCATCTCGCTCACGCCTGACTATCCGACGATGGTGCCCGCGGCGGATCCGTCGGTGAGCAGTGCATAGAACCGCTCGACGTCGGGTCGCCGGCACAGGGCGGTGCCCGGTGTCTGTAGCATGGCCGCCCCCGCGGCGATCCCGTACCGCACCGAGTCGCTCAACGAACGACCGTGTGCCAGGCCGCACACCACGCCGGCGACCATGCTGTCGCCCGCACCGACACCGCTGACCACCGGGACTTGGACCGACGGGAGATACTCGTCACGGTCCCGCGTGACCAGCAGAGCGCCATCGGCACCGAGCGAGAGGACGACGACCTGGGAGATCCCCCGGTCGATGACTTCCCGAGCCGCAGCCACCTGGTCGTCGATCGCCGACAACTCCCGCCCCGTCCAGTCCCGGAGTTCGCGAATGCTCGGTTTGACGAGAAACACACCACCCCGAAGTTGTCTCAGGGCCGGACCGGACGTATCGACGATGACTCGCGCACCGAGGTCGCCGACGACGTCTGCCACCTGCTGGTAGAAATCGGCGGGCACACCCGGTGGCAGACTTCCGCTCACCACCACATAGTCGGCGCCCGACGCGACCTCGATGACCAGGTCGAGACAGGCCACCTGTTCCCTTGCGGTCACTGTCGGTCCCGGCAGGACGAAACGGTACTGCAGACCCGTCTCGTTCTCGTTGATCGTCAGGCTCTCCCGTGTGGAACCGCGGATCGTCAGACTCCGGATCCCGACACCCTCGGTGGCCACGAGATCCTCGAGGGCCCGGCCGGTATGGCCGCCCGAAGGAAACACCGCCGTCGCGGGAGTTCCGAGAACGTGCAGTACCCGGGCCACGTTCAGTCCGCCGCCGCCGGGATCGCGGCGAGGTGCGCCGCAGCGCACCTTGTCGGTCGGCACCACCCGATTCGTGCTCGTGGTGATGTCGAGCGCAGGATTCATCGTCAACGTCACGATGTCGGGCATGGGCTCTCCTGTCGTCGGGCACGCCGGGCCGTTACCGGCGAACGGTAGCTGTGACTACTCATCTCGCCACCCCGACGTGGAATGCCAGATCCGCTCCGCCGTCTGCACGCTGTCCCCGGCGGCCGTGTCCGTGTCGACCGCGGTGGCCGAGGGCCACGCCGTGGCACTCGCGGCCATCGCGTCGTACACGACGGGGGTGGCGTCCGAGTCGCCGGTTGGACGGCTCCCGATTCTCGCGATCGCCACGGCGCGTGGTGCCCTGCATACGAGTTCGACGAGATCGCTGTGGGTGCAGGAAGCGACGAGCGCAGCGCGCTCCCGGAGCATCGGGTGGGTCCACGACGCATCCAGCACGACCGACCTTCCCGCCGTGAGATGGTCGCGAGCGCGCCGCAGCACCTCGGCGTAGGTGCGGTCGGTCATGGTGCCGCTGTACAGGCCCTCACCGAATCCGGCCACCTGACCGAAATGCGGATCGAGGCCGGCGAGTTCCTTGCGGACGCGGTCGCTGGAGATGACGACGGATCCGGTGACATCAGCCAATCCGCGTGACAGCGTCGACTTTCCGGTGCCGGGCAGCCCACCGACCAGAGCCATTCGCACGGTTCCGGCGCGCAGATGCCGCAAGGCCAGGCGGCAGTGCGCCCGGGCATCCTCGCGGGCAACGCGGGAGCCCTGCGTGTACCGCAAACAGGCCACCTTCGCGCGGACGAACGCCCGATAGGCGATGTAGTGATGCCGCAACGATGTCGGGGGCTGGTCGTGTGCCGCGGCGCAATATCGATCGAGGAACCGCAACCCGAGGTCCTCGCGTCCCAGGTACTCGAGATCCATGGCAAGGCATGCCGCGTCGTCGATACCGTCGACGTGGCGTAGGTGGTCGTCGAAGTCGAGACAGTCGAGAATGCGCGGCCCATCGTCGAGGCAGAAGATGTCGTCCGCCAGAAGATCGCCGTGACCATCGACTGTCCGGCCTTCCCGAATGCGGTTCTCGAACAGCTGTTTCCGCCCCTTCAGATACCTGAGGGCCCGTCGCTCCACCTCGTCGACGTCCGCAGCCGGGAGGACATCGCACCGGTAACTCGTCACCTCGGAGACGTTGGCGCACCACCGCGCGGCCACCGCGCCGGGCATGGCGTCACGATCGATGTCCGCCGACTGGTCCGCTCCGGCATGGAATCGGGCGACGACGGCGGCGATCGCATCCACGTGTGCGGTGGCGTCACCGCCCCCGCAGAGCAGCCGGGTCAGTCGTCGGTCCGACGGCATCCGGCGCATCTTGACCAGCGCTTCGGTCGGTCCTCCCGCCGGGTCCGTCAAATCGGCGACTCCGAGATACACGTCGGGGCACAGCCTGCGGTTCAATGTCACTTCACGCTCACAGGCCGCGCGACGCCTTTCGGCGGTGCCGAAGTCGGCGAACGCCGTCCGGATCGGCTTCTTCGCCTTGAAGACGACATCACCGACCATGACGACATAGGCCGTGTGCGTCTCGACTCCGTCCACCTCGAGGCCACCGACTGCCTGCGGTGGCGAACACCTCTGAGTTCTCTCGGTCGCCGACATGATGGTGCGTCACATCACGACGGGCCGGGGCAGCGCCGAAGGTCCGTCAGCCTGCGCGTCCTCATCGAGGTCGAGGTCGAGGTGAAGCGTGGTCCCGTCACGACGCAGCGCGTGGGCCCACCCCCGCTCTCGGATCACCTCGAGCATCACGGTGTTCTGCGCCAGCACCTCCGCCGTCATCCGCCCGATACCGTGCGCCCTCGCTGCGTCGACGAGCCGGGTCAGCAGCATCGTTCCGATTCCGTGCGATTGGTAATTGTGATCGACCACCAGCGCGAATTCGACCAACGGGGAGTCGTTGTCCAACTGGTGTACCGGGCTCACGTAGTTCGCGACTCCTACCAGGACGCCACCGATGTAGGCGCCCAGTGCGCAATGCCCGGGGTCTTGCCGGCACAGTGACGCGGCCAGATCCCCGAGATGCGTCGGACGGGCGCCGAAGAACCTCAGGTACGCGTCGTGCTGGTCCATCCGCTCGTGCAGAGACTGCACGTCGTCTCGGTCGGTGGGTCGAAGGGAGCGCACGACGACACCCGTGGTGACCGCGCGTGGCATCCGGGCTTTCATGCACCGTCACCTCCGTCGTCGGCCGTCGGAATTCATTCAAGCGTGGGAGGCGGACGCGGCGTCAGAGCCTTTGGTCCTCGACTACGGTCCTTCGCCTCTATTGCCGGTGTCGGTGGGTTCGCGATGCTGAAGGAAACCAAGGACGCCCACCCGGCATCGAAGGATCCTCGAAACGCAATGACCAGCACGAACAGTGACACGGAGACCACGTCGATGGTGCATGCGCAGGCCCCGGTGGTGGAGCGGCTGATTCCCGAGTTCGGGGGGAGTTTCACGCGGGACGCGATTGCCCGGATAGTCGCGGGCAGCATTTCGGATCTCGCGGGGGTGCCGATCGCCGACATACCGGAACTGGCCGAGCGAGTTGCCCGGCAACGGCTCGTCACGGCACTCGAACGGCATCCTGAACGGTCGACGTCCGAGCGTTGTGATCCCACACCGCGCAACCGAGTGATCGTGGCCCACCGATCCGGGGGACCGGGCCCCGTTACCGAGCGTCACCACACAGCAATCGAACAGGAGTGGCCATGACGGACCAGTGGCACGGGCGCGATGTGCAGGGGCCCGGAGCGGCGGTGACCAGACCGCTGCCCGCAACTATGTGGCCTGTGGAGATCGAGATATACGAACCCGACGCGGAGCCGACCCGTTCCCAGGCCAGGGCGCGCCTGCGTACACACGACAAGACCCTCCTCGAGGGACGGGGAGAGGCCGGCTGCCACTCTCGACACGGCACAGTACAGGTCAGCCGCGAGATGGCTGCTGCTCGTGCATTGACCGACTTGGCGCACCAATTGTTCGAGCTGGCAGCCACAGAGGACGCGGCTGCATGCGGACGCGGATTGTGATCAGCGGCCATGAGCATCACTCCCACATCGCCGCCCACCAGTGGAGTGGCACCGAACTTCACCGACTACGACGGTGAACGGTCCCGGTTTTCGTGGTCTGCCATCGAGCGTCGACTCGGGCCGGCCCCCGGTGGCTGCAACATCGCGTACTACGCGGTCGACCGCCACGACTGTGGGCCGCAGCGGGACAAGGTCGCGTTCCGGTTCGTGGGTCCGAACAAGGGCGCCGGCGAGCTACCCGTCACCGAGGTCACCTTCGGTGACTTCGCGCACCGAGTCCGCAAGTTCACCGCCGTGCTGCGCGGACTCGGCGTGGGGAAGGGCGACCCCGTCTTCGTGTTCACCGGTCGTATTCCGGAGCTGTACGTCAGCATCCTCGGGGCGTTGCGCAACGGAAGCGTGGTCTCCCCGTTGTTCTCCGCCTTCGGCCCCGAGCCGTTGGCCACGAGACTTCGGCTCGGCGACGCCCAAGTCCTGGTGACCACCGAGCAGCTGTATCGGCGGCGGGTGGAGAAGATCCGCGACTCGGTGCCGTCCTTGCGCCACGTGCTGGTGGTGGGGGATGCCGGTTCGATCACCGACGTTCCGGACACGCTCGACTTCCACAGCATGATGGTGGACGCCGACGGGGACTGCGATATCACCCCGACCTGCGCCGACGATGTTGCCCTGCTACATTTCACCAGCGGAACGACCGGTACCCCGAAGGGCGCGGTCCATGTCCACGGCGCCGTGGCCACCCATTATGCGACCGGGTTGTTCGCCCTGGACCTGCATCCATCGGACGTATTCTGGTGCACGGCGGATCCTGGCTGGGTCACCGGCACGTCGTACGGGGTGATCACACCGTTGCTGCACGGCGTGACGTCGATCGTCGACAGCAACGAATTCGATGCCGAACGGTGGTACCGCATCCTCGAGGAGCAGGCCGTCACGGTCTGGTACACCGCGCCGACCGCGATCCGCATGCTGATGAAGTCCGGGCCGGAGTTGGCGCACAAATACTCCTACCCCCACCTGCGGCTCATCGCCAGTGTCGGCGAACCACTCAACCCCGACGCCGTTCTGTGGGGACGAGACGTGCTCGGTCGGCCCATCCACGACAACTGGTGGCAAACCGAAACGGGCGGCATCATGATCGCCAACACACCCGGTTTCGCCATCAAACCCGGATCGATGGGACGACCCCTCCCGGGCATCGACGCCGCCATCGTCCGACGCACAGGGGACGGCGGCATCGAAACCGTCGAAACACCGAATGTGGAGGGGGAACTCGCGATACGCCGAGGCTGGCCCTCGATGTTCCGCGGTTACCTGCACAATGACGACCGGTACCGGCGCGCCTTCGCGGGCGACTGGTACCTGACCGGCGACTTGGCCAAGCGCGACGCGGACGGCTATTACTGGTTCGTGGGTCGGGCCGACGACGTCATCAAATCGGCGGGTCACCTCATCGGTCCGTTCGAGGTGGAGAACGTCCTCATGGAGCATCCCGCGGTCGCCGAAGCGGGAGTCATCGGCAAGCCGGATCCGATCGTGGGTGCCGTGGTCAAAGCCTTCGTGTCCGTGAAGACGGGCTGGAACGCGGACGACGCCCTGCGCCGTGAACTTCTCGGGTACTCCCGCAAGAAACTCGGCGCCTCGGTCGCCCCCAAGGAGATCGAGTTCGTGGAGGTTCTCCCGCACACACGGAGCGGCAAGATCATGCGCAGGCTGCTGAAGGCACGCGAACTGGGTCTGCCGGAGGGGGACACATCGACTTTGGAGGTGGGTGGATGACTGCCCCGGACTTTCCCTACGACAAGGCGTTCGCGGTCGAGTTGCTGACGGACATGCTGCGCATTCGACGCTTCGAGGAGAAGGCTGCGGAGCTGTACGGCGCCCAGAAGATCCGCGGGTTCCTGCATCTGTATGTGGGGGAGGAAGCGGTCGCGGTCGGGGCCTTGCATGCCCTGTCTCCGGGCGATGCGGTGGTCGCGACCTACCGCGAGCACGGCCACGCGCTGGTGCACGGTGTCCCGATGAACTCGATCATGGCCGAGATGTTCGGGAAACGCGAAGGCTGTTCGAGGGGGCGAGGCGGATCGATGCATCTGTTCGATGCCGCCACCCGGTTCTACGGGGGCAATGCGATCGTCGCCGGCGGTCTGCCGCTCGCGGCCGGTCTGGCGTTGGCCGACAAGATGCAGGGTAAGCGCCGAGTGACGGCCTGCTTCTTCGGCGAGGGCGCGATGGCGGAGGGCGCCTTTCACGAGACCATGAATCTCGCATCGCTGTGGCAGTTGCCGGTGCTGTTCTGCTGCGAAAACAACCTGTACGCCATGGGCACGGCCTTGTCCCGCTCGGAATCTCAAACGGATCTGTGCGTCAAAGCCGCGTCGTTCGACGTCCCGACGCTCAAGGCGGACGGCATGGATGTGATTGCTACCCTGCACGCGGCCCGCTCCGGCGCCGCGCACGTCCGCACGACCGGCGGCCCCTTCTTCATCGAATTCCAGACGTACCGATTTCGTGCCCATTCGATGTTCGACCCGGAACTGTATCGCGACAAGGCGGAAGTGGAGTCCTGGAAGGAGAGGGGTCCGATTCACACCTTCTCGGCGCGGCTCAAAGCGCTCGGGCTGTTCTCGGAGGAGGAGTTCCTCCGCATCGACGACCGCGTCATGTCGGAGGTCGATGCCGCGGTGAACTTCGCCGAGGCAGGCACCTGGGAGGCGCCCGGGGACCTCCTGCGCGACGTGCTCACGCCGGCGCGAACAGAGGAGGCGTCGTGAAGATCAGCTACCGGGACGCGATGCGGGAAGCGATCCGTGAGGCGATGCACTCCGATCCGCGGGTGTTCCTCATGGGTGAGGATGTCGGACGCTACGGCGGCACGTACGCGGTGTCCAAGGGCCTGCTCGCCGAATTCGGGGACGAGCGGATCCGCGACACCCCGCTCTCGGAGTTGGGTTTCGTGGGAGTGGGGATCGGGGCGGCCGTGGGCGGGATGCGCCCGATCATCGAGGTGATGACCGTCAACTTCAGCCTGCTCGCGCTCGACCAGATCGTAAACACCGCAGCGTCGCTCCGGCACATGTCGGGCGGACAATTCTCCGTCCCCGTGGTGGTGCGCATGGCGACCGGCGCCGGCAGGCAACTCGCCGCGCAGCATTCGCACAGCCTCGAGAACTGGTACGCCCACATCCCCGGAATCCGGGTCCTGGCGCCCGCGACAGTGGCGGACGCGCGCGGCATGCTCCGACCGGCCCTCGCGGACCCCGATCCGGTGATCATCTTCGAACACACCCAGCTGTACAACTCGTCGGAAGACCTCGAGGGGCCCGTCCCGGTCGACATCGACTCGGCAGCGGTACGCCGGGAGGGAAACCACATCAGCCTGATCACGTACGGCGGTTCGCTGCCCAAGGCCCTCGCCGCCGCCGACGTACTGGCAGAGAAGGGAATCGCCGCCGAGGTCGTCGACCTTCGGGTGCTGCGCCCCCTCGACACCGACACCATCGCCGCGTCGGTCCGGAAGACACACCGTGCCGTGGTGGTCGACGAGGGCTGGCGCACCGGCAGTCTCGCGGCGGAAGTCATGGCGCAGATAGTCGAACGCGAATTCTACGAGCTCGACGCGCCACCTCGCCGCGTGTGCAGCGCCGAGGTCCCGGTCCCGTACGCCAAGCATCTCGAATACGCGACCCTTCCTCAGGTCGAGACCATTGTGTCCACGGCGTGGAATGTGATCGGCGATCGGTAGGAACGAGGCATAGCCATGTTTGATTTCACGCTGCCTTCCCTGGGCGCCGACATGGATGAGGGAACGTTGACGGACTGGTTGGTCAAACCCGGTGACGAGGTCGAGCGCGGTCAGGCGATAGCGACGGTCGACACCGTGAAAGCGGCCGTGGACGTGGAGATCTGGCAGAGCGGCACCGTTCACCGGTTGCTCGTCGAGCCCGGAACGACCGTGTCGGTCGGAACCCCGTTGGCAACGCTGTCGAGTCCCGGAGAATCACCACCGCCCGAGCGACCGTCTGCCGATGCGGTGCCCGGCACCACCACGGTCGCCACCGCACCGGAACCAGCACCGGCACCGGAACCAGCACCGGCACCACGGCGCAAGGTCTCGCCCAGGGCGCGCAGGGAAGCGGAAAGGACAGGGATCGATCTCGCCGGTGTCACCGGGACAGGCGCCGGTGCTGCGGTCACGCTCGACGATGTTCAGCGCGCGGCAGCCCACAGCATCGAGCCTGGACCGGCCGAGGCGAAGGCCAAGGCCGAGGCCACGGCCAAGACCCGCGATATGCGTCGCGCGATCGCTGCTTCCATGAGCCGCTCCAAGCGGGAGATCCCGCACTACTACCTGATGGACGAGATTCCACTGCGGACGGCGACGGACTGGTTGCGCACCGAAAATGCCGCCCGTCCGATCACCGAACGAGTCCTCCTCGCCGCTGTGCAACTCAAGGCGGTGGCGCTCGCTGCCCGGCAGTTCCCGGACCTCAACGGGTTCTGGCTGGACGGCGAGTTCCGGCCGGCACCCCACATCCACCTCGGGGTGGCGATCTCTCTGAGAGACGGAGGTCTGGTCGCTCCCGCGGTCCACGACACCGCCGACAAACCCCTCTCCCAGCTGATGGTGGAACTCGGCGATCTGGTGACCCGGGCCCGTGCCGGTTCGCTGCGCAGTTCCGAGATGTCGGACCCGACGTTGACCGTGACGAACCTCGGGGAACGTGGGGTCACCTCGGTTTTCGGTGTGATCTATCCGCCTCAGGTGGCGTTGGTGGGTTTCGGGAGGCCCAGTGAACGCCCCTGGGTGTTCGACGGAGATCTGCAGGTCGCGACGGTCGTGACAGCTACCCTCGCCGCCGATCACCGTGCCAGCGACGGAACACGGGGCGCACAGTTCCTGACCAGAATCAACGAACTGCTCCAACAGCCGGACAAGTGGTGAGGACGACAGATGAACAGCGAGACGATCGACTCGAGAGTCATACGCGCATTGCGGGAGATCGCACCGGAGATCGAGGACGAGGAACTGTCCTCGGATGTGCCGTTGCGCGATCAGGTCGATCTGGATTCGATGGACTGGCTGAACTTCCTCGTGCGCCTGCATGCCGTGTTCGGCGTCGATATCCCGGAATCCGACTACGCGACACTGGTGACCGTGGAGGACATCGTCGAATACATTGCCTCGCAAACACACACGTGAGGGCGACGCGGCTACTGCGGGACCTCGGCGGGCGACCGGGGCGCAACGCTCCCGGGTGTCCGTCGCCGGTGCCACCGCCACGCTTCGTCACATCCCCAGACGATGAACGGCAGCGGAAGGAGCCACAGCACCTGATGCCACTGCGGAATCACGGTTCCGAAGATATGTCGAAGCACCGGCACCGTGACGACCAGCGCGGCGAAACACACTTCGAAGGCGATTCCCCACAGCAACAGGGGGGTTGGACGCGACTCCAACCTTTGCGAGCGATGCGTGCTCGGTTCGCGAGGCGAACGCAGTGCCGATCTGGCAGGCGACGATGCCGAGGAAGCTCATCGTCGTCGCCGATTGCCAGGTGTGGTGCAGGATTCCGGCACCCACATCGGCACCCAGATACCAGCCACCTTCGAGAAGTGTCGCGAAGAAGAGCGTCATCACCAATACTGCCGACACACCTCCCAGCAGACCCCACGACCGGACGAGGAGTGCCGGTCTTGTCGGTACAGATGACGCTGGTGGAGCCGAGTGTTTCCACAGCGGAGAGACGTTTGACCAGGGCGCCCTGTCTGGCGAGAGTACGCACGCCCACCGCGAGAGCCAACGTGATCGTCGGCAGTAGGCCCTCCGGCACGTTGGCGACCAGGAGCCCGATTGCGAAATTGACCGAATCGTCGAGCGACAACCCCGCCATGAGCGTCCCCAGCGGGATGAACGCCAGACCCATCTCGAGCGATCCCGGCAGGAGTCGCGCATCGGCGGACACGCGGTCTCCTTCGGTCAGGAAGATCACGTCCCCCGGCACGAGCGACCGGACGTCGACCGTCTCCGTCGTTCCCTGACGGGCGACGCGCGCCCTGGTCGGCAGAAACGCCGCCAATGCTTCGACCGCCTGCTCGGCGTGTCGTTCCTGCACGAACGCGAACGCGGCGTTGAGCAGGATCACGATGACAATCGCGACACCCAGCGGCGCTGAGCCGCTGAAGACGGCGAGTACGGCAGCCATCCACAAGAGCAGCGCCAACGGATGCGTGAACTGCCGCAGTAACTGCCGGGGCCAGGTGCGACCGCGATGCCGAATCAGTTCATTGGTCCCGTAGACGAGTGTTCGTCGCTCCGCTTCCCTCCGTGACAATCCATCCCGTCTGGTGCGGAGGTCACGCAGTAGCCGGTCGGTCGACTCCTGAGGGTCCACGCGAGCTGTCTTCGTCGGCGTCACCATCGCGCACTCCTGGTCGTCGGGTCGATCCGGTACGGATCACGTGGGACGGGCCCGGCGGGGTTCTTCTCCGACGGTGCGCCATCGACGGTTGCGGGGAAAGGGACCTTGGTCCTCTCTTACGGTCGCACGCAGCCCGAACCGGGTCCGGGCTGCGACGATGGAGACACGCGTCCTCACGCGTCGGCCCTCGACGAGGGAAGGCATATGCACGACACACGAACCCGCGAAACGTGGAATGCGCGCCTGACGAGGCTGTTGGCACCCACCCTGCTCGCAGTCACGTCGGTGGCGCTCGTGTCCGGCGTGGTGGCCACTTCGCTCGGTCGGCCGAGCGTCGCGGACGCGTGCTGGGCGATCGGCACGGTGGTGTCCCTGGCGCCCGCTGTGGGCTGGGTCGTCGTGGCACTCCGTCAGCGCACAGCTGGTGTCGACCTCATCGCCGTGCTCGCCCTCGCGGGAACACTCGCGGTCGGCGAGTATCTGGCAGGTGCCCTCATCGGGTTCATGCTCGCGACGGGGCGCACGCTCGAATCCGCGGCGGAGCGGCGCGCGTCACGCGATCTGCGCGCCCTTCTCGAACACGCACCACGACGAGCACACAAACGGATCGGCCACGACGTCCTCCTCGTCCCCTTGGACGAGGTCGAGCCCACCGATCTGCTGGTCGTCGCCTCCGGAGAGGTTGTCCCCGTCGACGGCGTCGTCGTCGCGGACCGATCGGCCGTCCTCGACGAGTCCGCGCTCACCGGGGAGTCTCTCCACGTCGAACGACGGGTCGGGGAGTCGGTGCGCAGTGGGGTGGTGAACGTCGGATCGACGATCGAGCTGCGCGCCACCGCGAGCGCCGCGGACAGCACCTATTCGGGCATCGTCCGACTGGCGCAGGAGGCCGCTGCCGACAAGGCACCGATCGTACGGATCGCGGACCGCTTCGCCGTCTGGTTCCTTCCCCTGACCCTCCTGGTGTCGTCCGTCGCATGGTGGCTGAGCGGTTCCGCCGTGCGCGCGGTCGCAGTTCTCGTGGTCGCGACCCCGTGTCCGTTGCTGCTCGCCGCCCCTGTCGCCATCGTGTCGGGGCTGTCCCGCGCCTCACGGATCGGTGTCGTCATCCGCGGTGGTGGAGCACTGGAAACACTCGGGCGAGCTCGGACCCTGGTGATGGACAAGACGGGAACCCTGACGACCGGCAGGCCATCGGGACTCGACGTCGCAACCGCCCCCGGCCACAATCCCGACGAGGTACTTCAACTCGCCGCAGCCGTCGACCAGCTGTCACCCCATGTTCTCGCCGAGTCGATCGTCCGCTTCGCGAGGGCACGGGGCTGTCCGCTTCCACTGCCCACCGATGTCAGCGAGCAGGCGGGGACCGGGGTCACCGGCATCGTGAACGGTCGTGCGGTGAAGGTCGGTTCGGATCACGGCGTGTTGCCGGACTGGGCGGAGGCCGTCTCGACGCGATCGGCCCTGGACGGCGCGGCGGTGGCCTGGGTACAGGTCGACGACGCACTGGTAGGGGCGATCCTGCTGCGGGATCCTCTTCGTCGAGACGCGCCTCGCACATTGCGGCGATTGCGGGCAGCCGGACTGGACCGACTGATCATGCTGACCGGAGACCGCCCGGCGCCCGCACTCGAAATCGGATCCATCGTCGGACTCGACGCCGTGCTCGCGGAGCAAACTCCCATGGACAAGGTGGCAGCAGTTCAGGCGGAGAAGCGCAAGGCTGTCACGATCATGGTGGGAGACGGGATCAACGACGCCCCCGCCCTGGCGGCGGCGTCGGTCGGAGTGGCGATGGGGGCGCGGGGAGCCACGGCCAGTTCGGAGGCTGCCGATATCGTGCTGACGACCGATCACCTCGCCCGGTTGGCGGACGCGATGGAGATCGCACGACGGTCGAGGCGGATCGCGATCCAGAGTGCCGGGATCGGCATGACGCTGTCGCTGCTGGCGATGATCGCCGCGGCGTTCGGCTGGATCGCTCCCGCGCCCGGCGCCCTGCTGCAGGAAGGAATCGACGTGGCGGTCATCCTCAACGCCCTGCGCGCCCTTCGCGGCGGCCGCTCCTCCGAACTCACGGTGACGCGAGAAACCGGCCTGCTGTTGCAGCGTTTCGATCGTGAGCACGACGATCTGCGGGGAGCTCTGGCGCTGATACGTGACGCTGCAGAGCGGGTGACCGCCGAACCCGGAACCGAGACACTGGCGGCGGTGCGTAGAGCACACACCGTCCTGGTGGAGCAGGTCCTGCCCCATGAACGTGCCGAGGAGACCCAACTGTATCCCGCGCTGGCGGACGCCTTCGGAACGGCGGAGGCCACCGCCCCGATGAGTAGGGCTCATGCGGAGATCGATCGACTCAGCCGGCGCCTGGGAACTCACCTCGGCGCGGTCGAGGCGCACGGCGAAGTCCGCCCGGACCAGCGTGATGACCTTCTTGCCTGCCTGTACGGGCTGTATGCGGTGCTGCGTTTGCATTTCGCCCAGGAGGAAGAGGACTACTTCGCCCTCGCCCCGAGAGTCGACGACGATCACTGACAGCCGTCGGCGCTACCGGACGACGAGGAGTGGGCAGCGGACGGAGTGCATCAAGGCCCTGCTCGTGGATCCCAACAACATACTGGTGAAGCCGCCGCGTCCGCGGCTGCCCACGACGAGAAGTCGCGCGTTGTCGGCTTGTTCGCGCAGGTTGCGCACCGGTCGGTCCATCACGACCATCGTCCGAACCTTGACGTCCGGGAAATCCTCGGCCCGGCCGGCGAGACTCTCCGACAGGAGGGCCGTTTCCTGGGTGACGACCTGCTTCCACCCGGAGACGCTACCGCCCTCGTAGTGCACCGGGAGGTCGACGTCGGACCAGGCGTGAACGGCCACCAGTTCGCACTGCCGCAGGGCGGCCTCCTCGAACGCCATCGAAATGGCGGGCTCGCTGTGTTCCGACCCGTCCACACCCACGACGACGGGCCCCTCGAGTCGGGTGACCTCGGAATCGGGAAGCCCGCGGATGACCGCCACCGGGCACGGTGCGTGGGTGGCGACCGCGGCGCTGACCGATCCCAGGAAGCCGCGCTCGATGATTCCCTGCCGGTTCGAGCCGACGACGACCATCGCGGCGGATTTCGATCTTTCGAGGAGTTCACCGGCCGGCGTTCCGGTGCAGAGCGTGGTGTGAATGTCGAGGGAGTGTCCAGGTACCGCTCGGGCGGCGATTTCCGCCGCGGCAGCCAGCCGGTTCTTCCCGTTGCGTTCCTCGTCGTCGAAGAAGCTCTCCGGCATGCCGATCGGGACACCGTAGGCGCCGGGCACGAACGTGGTCGAGACCACCGACAGTGGGGCATTACGCAACGCCGCCTCCTGTGCGGCCCACGCGACGGCCTGGAGGGACGACGGTGAACCGTCTGTTCCGACAACGATCGGGCGGCGGGCGGTCATGGTGTTCTCCTCGGGGCAACGCGCGGCAGGAGTTGCCGCTACCTCTCATCGTTACGGTGCCTCCGACGCCGGCGTAGGGGAGAAGGTCCCCACCTCGGCGGACGGGCGAGCCGATCCCGGCTCAGGGCAGTGGAGCCGACCACCGGAGAGTGGTTCCGCCGCCGGGGGTGGTGTCGATGGTGAAGCGCCCGTTGACTTCCTGTGCTCGGGCAGCCAGATTGTCCAGGCCACTTCGGGAGACGCCCTCCGGAAACCCTTTGCCGTCGTCCGCGACCTCGATGACGAGATCGTCGTAGACGGAGATGCTGACGGTGACTGTGCCGGCCGCTGCGTGGCGCACCGCGTTGCTCAGTGCCTCACGCAGGACCGCCTCGGCATGTTCGGCGAGGACGGCATCGATGACCGACAGCGGCCCGGACATGTGCACGGTCGTGCGCAGCCCTGAATCCGCGGTGATCTCGGCGATGATCTCGTGCAACCGCCGCCGGAACTGGGTCACGGCACCCGAACCGCCGTGAAGGTCGAAGATCGCGGTACGGATGTCACGCACGATATCGTGAAGATCGTCGACCGACTGCCCGAGTCGCTGCTTGACCTCGGGTGACTTCGCCCTCTGCAGAGTGCTCTGGAGCGACAGGCCGACCGCGAAGAGCCGCTGGATGACGTGGTCGTGGAGATCCCGCGCGATCCGATCCCGATCGGACAGCACGTCCAATTCGTGCATCCGGCGCTGACTGTTGGCGAGCTGCAGCGCGACGGCCGCCTGATCGGCGAACCCCGACATCAACGCCAGCTGGTCCTCGGTGAACGGCGCTGCGTCGGCATGACGGAGCACCACCAGTACACCGGCCACCGATTGCGTTGCACGCAGCGGCAGCGCCAGCGCCGGACCGAACCGGGTTCCCGTCTCGAACCCGGGATCGAAGGCCAGAGCGTTGACGCGGAGCGGTGTCCGCTCACGGAAGGCTTCGCCGGACGTCGACCCTTCGAGTGGAATCGTTCGGCCGATGCGAGCCGACACCGTTCCGGCCGACGCGGTGACCACGAGTTCGGTGACCTCGTCCGACGGGATGTCGGGGTCGTCCGGCACCGCGAGAAACGCGCTGTCGGCATCGGTGAGGGAGAGCGCGTCGTCGGTGATCACCTGCAACACCTCGGCGGTCTCGCTGCCCGCGAGTAGTTCGGTCGCTATCTCACGCGTCGCCTCGAGCCACGCCTGCCTCGTCCGGGACTCCTCGTACAGGCGGGCGTTCTCGATCGCGATCCCGGCGGCGGCCGCGAGTGCGCGGAGAAGGACCTCGTCGTCCTCGGTGAACTGTGCACCGTTCGCCTTCTCGGTGAGATACAGATTCCCGAACGCTTCGTCTCGGATCTGAATAGGAACGCCCAGAAAGGTTTTCATCGGCGGATGGTGGTCGGGGAATCCTACCGAGGCGGCGTGATGGGAGAGGTCCTTCAGTCGGACCGGCTTGGGATTGGTGATGAGGAAACCGAGTACCCCGCGACCGCGGGGCAGGTCGCCGATACGTTCGCGTGTCTCCTCGTCGATGCCCTCGAAGACGAACTCACTCAAGCCCTCGCGCGGGCTGACCACCCCCAGCGCACCGTACCGGGCATCCACGAGATTGATCGCGGCATGGACGATGGTGCGGAGCGTGTTGTCGAGGTCGAGGCCAGACGTGACCGAGAGCATCGCCTCGAGGAGTCCGTCGACGTGCTCCCGGGCATCGACGATCTGCACGATGCGTTCCTGCACCTCGGTCAGGAGTTCACGGAGCCGGAGCTCGGAGAGGCTGCCGAGACGAGGTGCGCTGTCCCGTTCATCGGGTTGACGGGTCACGACACGTATTGTCCCACGTCGTGGAGGCGCGCCGGGGCGGAACCGCTACTGGGCTCGGGGCTTCGCCTGTGAGGTGTCGGACGGTCTCGACGGCATCTTCGTGGCAAGTACCGCTGCCTGAGTCCGGCGTTCGACTCCGAGTTTGGTCAGCAGCCGGGAGACGTAATTCTTGACGGTTTTCTCCGCGAGGAACATCCGTGCAGCGATCTGACGGTTGGTCAGCCCTTCACCGAGCAGGGCGAGGAGCGTCCGTTCCTGATTGGTCAGGTGCCCGAAGATTCCGTCCTTCTCACTGGCGTCCGCGCGGATCTTCATCATCAGGGCGGCGGCGGCGCGACTGTCGAGGAGCGACTTTCCTGCCCCGACGTCGTGGACCGCCTGGGTCAGTTCCATACCCCGGATGTCCTTCACGACGTATCCACTGGCCCCGGCGAGAATCGCGTCGAGCATCGCCTGGTCGTCCGTGAACGAGGTCAGGATGAGGCAATGCAACTCCGGCATCAGCGAGTGCAGTTCGCGGCACAGTTCGATTCCGTTGCCGTCGGGGAGACGGACGTCGAGGACCGCGACGTCGGGTTTCAGGGCCGGCACTCGTGCCATCGCCTGCGAGTAGGACGCGGCTTCACCGACGACGGTCAGATCGGGGTCGGCGGTGAGGAGATCGGCGATTCCGCGCCGGACGACCTCGTGGTCGTCCACGAGAAAGACGTTGATCATGCCGCAACCTCCAGTCTTGCTGTGTGATCGCTCCGGAAGATCAGACTACGCCGGGAGCAGCAGGCATCAGAAGCGTCGCCCGAGGAGCCCGGTGCTCATCGAGCAGCTGGACGGACCGGGCGCGCCCCGTGCCGGCGTGGTCGGTGGGGCATCAACATCGCCACGGCCAGGCCGACGGTGGCGACGAGTGTCGCGGCCGCGCCGACCCCGACCAGCGGGGTTGCGAGCCAGGCGCCGAGCAGGACGACCAGGCCTGCGGTCACTGCTCCCGACAACAGCGCCAGCACCAGCCCGATCGGGTGGAGGTACAGGAACTCGCCGGGTTCGTCGTCGCGCCGGTGACGGTCGTCGCGCGGCGGCGACGCGGTGGTGTGACGTTCGAACATGAGGTCCTCGTTCCTTCGCCGACGGGTGGTTCCGATGTTGTGCGTCGGCCTCTTCCACAACGGTGCGATAACGGAGCGCCCGATTCCAGGGCCGAAAGTCACTCCTGTCGATCTCTGCGGGAGGACGGCGAAGCATGGTGTGCCATCCGGCGTGCAGCGAAGCCGCGCTCCGATACCGGCAGATCGCAGAATGACATTGCAGGACAGGGCAACCCCTGCCTATGACCTTGTGCCCTAGGCTGTCCTCCTCGTACGCGGAAGACTCGGAAACAGAAGGACGGTCCGAGGAGGCTGTGATGACCACTGATCAGGCACTGCGCTGGTGGCGGCTGGCGCCCTGGAGCCGAAATCCGCTCATGCGAGCCACGGACCGTTGCGACTCCGTCGTCGCGGCCGTCCTGATCACATTCGTCCTGATCGTGGTCCCGTTCGCCGCGGCGTTCGGAACCGTGACGTACACCGGCCTGAACGAACGGTCTCATGCCGAACTCCAGACCAGACATGCACAATCAGCCGTTCTCATCGATGATCCGCGACAAGTGGTGGTCGCCGACGCGCCCAGCCGCTCACCGGAAACCCAGGACCGTGCGACGGCTCAGTGGACTGCACCGGACGGCACCCTGCGCTCGACCGCCGTGGAAACCACACCCGGCACTCATAGCGGCGACACCGTTACCGTGTGGGTGGACACGAACGGCAACGTGGTCGACGAACCCCGGTCAGGGGTGCAGAACGCGGCGATCGCCGTGAGCGCGGCACTGACGGTCTGGGTCGCCGCGGCGGTCTGCTCCCTCCTGCTGTATATGGGGGTGCGGTGGATGAACGGACGAAGCCGGATGCGTCAGTGGGACCGAGAATGGAAGGATCTCGGCCGCACACCGGGATGGCCGGTCAGTTGACATCGTGATGCGCTTGTCCCGGACGGGCTACGCAGCCGCTAGCCCAGACTCACCGTGCACCCCGGCTCCAGTCGGACCATCTGGTCACGACACGAGATCTCGATCGCGCGTCGATTTCCGGCGCCCGCGCTGACCTGAACGCGTCGACCGTTAATCGTCAGCCACAACTGGTGCCCGCGATAGACGATCGGAAACTCCAGCGCACCGAGCGCGTTCGGCCATTCCGGGCTGAAGACGAGTCGATCACCACGCGTTTCAAGTCCGGTGAAACAGCGCTGAAGCAGGTCGATGCTTCCCGCCATGGCTGCCAAGTGGATCCCCTCGGAAGTCGTACCTCCCTGGATGTCCGTGATGTCGGACGCGAGCACCTTTTCGAAGAATTCCATGGCCTTGTCACGATTGGCGCGGGCCAGCACCCAGGAATGCACCACCGCGCTCAGCGTCGAACCGTGCGAGGTCCGGGCGATGTAGTAATCGATGGTGCGCGGTATTGCCTCCGGTTCGAACTGATATCCGAGTCGCTCGAACAGATCTCGCAGTTCGTCGGCGGACAGCAGATAGAACAGCATCAGAACGTCGGCCTGCTTCGACGCCCGGTACCGGTTGACGTCATCCCCCTCCGCCTCGAGGATGCGGTCGAGCCGTTGAATGTCGACGTACCGCTCCCGGTAGCCGGCCCAGTCCAGTTCCGACAACTCTTCGTACCCCTCGAACTGACTGATGACCCGATCGTGGAAAGGAACGAACATTCGGCGGCTCACGTCCGCCCACCGCGCCATCTCGTGGGAATCCAAGCTCAGAGAGTCGACGAGATCGGACCGGTTCGGGGTCGGAATCGCATCGAGCGCCTCGATCGCCCGGAGGATCACCCACACGGCCATGACGTTGGTATACGCGTTGTTGTCGACTCCCTCGTGCGGTGCCTCGGGGTAGCCGGAATGAAACTCGTCCGGTCCCATCACTCCGCGGATCGTGTAGCGACCGCGGGTCCCCTCGTAGGAGGCGAGGCCGGCGAAGAATCGGGCTATCTCCACCAGCATCTCGGCGCCGAAATCACTGAGAAACTCCAGATCCCCGGTGACCTGGTAGTAGTGCCACACGTTATAGGCGATCGCGATGCCGATGTGGTGTTGACGCCAACTCGGGTCCGGGAGCCAGCGACCGGACCGCGGATTGAGATGCACTTGCTGGCTTTCCTCCCGGCCGTCGCTACCCGACTGCCACGGGAACATCGCGCCGCGATAACCGGCCGCCCGCGCAGCGCGGCGGGCCTCCGGCAAGCGACGGTACCGGTAGCGCAGCAACGACCGGGTCAAGGTCGGCACCCGCAGGTTCAGGACCGGGAAAACAAACAATTCGTCCCAGAAGACGTGACCCCGATACGCCTCGCCGTGCAATCCTCGGGCCGGCACACCGACGTCCAGGTCGGCAGTGTTCGGCGACACCGTCTGCAGCAGTTGCATCTGATGGAGCCTGGCGATGCGCAGGACGTCCTGGTAATCACCGAGAGTGATGCCGATACGGTCCCACAGGTGCTCCCAGGCCAGCACATGACCGTCCAGCACTTCCTCGAACCCGCCGATCGACGGCACCCAGCGTGCTGCTTCCTCGGCCGGCTCGGACAGCGCGTGATCGCGCCCCGTGAACACTGTCACCATCTTCTCGAACGTCACGGACTCACCCACGCCGAGGTCTACCGTGATGTCGTGGCCTATGCGGCCGTCGCGGTCGAGCAGACGGTACGTGGACGCGCGGTGTCGGTCGTGGGGCGACAGCGTGGTTCGTGCCGCCATGGCCACCGGTATGCCCGATTGATTGGTCTGCATCGCCAGCAGGACGGAGTCCGCCGACAGCGCGCCGGAACGGAGTAGCACGAGATGTTCGGCGGCGAGATCACGGTACCGCTCGACGAGGGTGTTGCGCACCGAACCATCCAGAGCCGAACGCAATTCGAACGAGCCGGACCAGTTCTCCGCGATGATCGTCGTCTGCAGCGCACAGACGTGGGGTAAGTGCATGGCAACGAATCTCCGCTGGATGACCGACGTCGTGCGCCCGGCGTCGTCCCGGTACCGAAACCGGCGGGTGAGCACGGCGCGACGCAGATTGAGGTACTGGCGGTACTCGAGCAGGTCGACGGCATCGACGTCGAACCACGGCCCGCCCTCGATACGAAAGGTCGTCGTCAGCCAATTCGGTGCATTCACCATGCTTTCGTTCACGATCGCCATCCCGCCACGCTCGTCGCTCAAGCGGTTGTACACACCCGCGAGATACGTGCCCGGGTAGTGGACGGTGCCGGCGGTTGCCTCGGGGGCGCACCCGCGAGTGGCGAAGTAGCCGTTCCCCAGAGTGCAGATGGCCTCCCGTAGCTTCTCGGTCGCGGGTTCGTAGCCGTCGAAGAACAGCATCCATGCATCGGCCGCGGACGCGGTCTCGGGGTCGCGGCCGAGAAGATCCCCCAGCCGCTGCAACAGTTCGCGGACCTGAGCCGGATCGTTCACGGCGAATCTTGCCGCCGACCGTCGATCCCCGATCTCACTGCTGCGGACGACGATCCCCACCCCGGTCGCCGACACGGCGTCGAATGCGTCCTCGTCGGTGAGATCGTCACCGACGTAGATCGGAAGCAGGGATCTCGCGTCGTGGATGTGCTCGAGGACCCAGTTCAGTGCGCGTCCCTTGTCCCAATCGACGTCGGGACGGAGTTCGACTACTTTGCGCCCACCGGTGACTCTGAGCCGGACCTCCCCGGACGTGGCGACGTCACGGACCGTGGCGACGACCTCGTCTATCCGGTCGGCGGCAACATTGCGATAGTGCACGGCGACGGTGTACTTCTTGGGCTCGATCAACACGCCCGGCACGTCGCGGAGGCGGTCGGTGAGCGCGCGGGTGGCGTGATGCAGTACCGGTACCGCGGCGAGAGCGTCAGGGTTCTCGTAGTACTGCCCCTGCGGCCCCGCCAACTCGAAGCCGTGGCTGCCCGCGTACCAGATCTCCGCCATGCCGACCCGTGCCTGCACATCCGCGAGGTCGCGTCCGCTGATCACGGCCACCGGGCATTCGCGTGTCAACCGGGCCAACTCGGCGGCCACACCGTCGACCGGAACGGCCGCCGACGGATCGGACACGATATCCGAGAGGGTGCCGTCGAAGTCGAGAAACACAGCGGGCCGGCGGACACGGAGGAAGGCGGTGAGTTCGTGCCGAGACGTCAGCGCGTCCGGAATCTCGGACAACCGGAGATCGCCTGCGCGGACCTGGATCTCGGAGGTGTCGGCGACGACGACGTCTGCTCCACATCGACTCAACCTGTCGGCGCGACGGTCGGGAGCGACCCCGATGACGAGAGCGAAGCCGCCACGGCTGGCCGCGGCTGCCGTTGCTTCTGAGGTCGTGACGACCACCGCGCTGCCCGGACGCGCCCCCAGCCGATCGGCGGCGTCGGCCGGCGACGCGCCTGCGACCCGAACGGGAAACACCTCGGCGATCCCAGCGGAGTCGAGCATCGGCTGAACGTCGCGATCGGACGAGAAGATCGCTGTCGCCACCCCGAGACTCTGCAATCGACCGACGAGTGCCATCGTGGTGTCGGCCCCGGCGGACTCGGTCGTCACGACGTCGAGGTCGAGGATGACCGCATCGTGCCGACGCAGATCGATCGCAGTCTGTGCCATGGGCTCAGCTCCCGGGTGGCGAACGCGGTCGCAGTCACGGGCCGATAACGAGCCCGGTCGGCGCGGGATGTGCTAGGCGGGAGTGGAACTGACCTGTTGGGCGAGTGTCCGACCCCACTGCTCGGCGCGTGTCTCCTCGCCTTCCTCGAGCCGCGATTCCTTGTCGACGAGGAAACTCTCGGACTCGGCGACGAGATCGAACCCGCGCAGGCGCAGCTTTCGGCAGATACCTTTCGATGCTCGGCCGGTCAGGAGCGCAGGGCCGCCTGACCGAGTGTCGAAGGCCACCGCCTTCCCGTGGCTCGGGGGGAGCCCGTCGAGCCACTCGCGGAGGCCTTCGCTTTCCGCGTCGGGTTCCAAGGCCACGGTGCTGTCCGGTTTGTGGGCGGTCACGGCGGCCCCGTGGCGGGTCGACTCGCGACTCATCCCGTGGACGTGCGTCGGACCGCCGACGATCACGAGATCGTAACCGGACAAGTCTTCGTCGCCGGCTCGGGCGACCGGGATCGCCGTCACAGCGCCCGCGGACTCGAGACCGCGGGAGATCGCCTCTGCCACGTGCCGGGTATTTCCGAACATCGATTCGTAGACCACAAGTGTTCGCATGTCGACTCCTTCTATGGGTGGTACCGCTCGGTCCCGGCGCTCTGTGCACGAGGATGTTCCGGCCGATGGTGTCAAGTCGACTGGTGTGCACCGAACATCACGCGTGCCCACCAGTCGGCCAACGGACTCGGATCGGGCCATTCGATCCGATCGTCATCGGTATCGGGCGCGGATGGCTGTGTTTGTCTCGTCGTCGACCGACTTCCCTGTCGACGATGGTGAGGTGGGGGATTCATGGCGAACTCCGAGGTGTCGTGTCACTTCGGATTCAACCAACGATGTCGCCCACCGAGTAGGGTCTACCGTCACTTTCCGGGACGTTGCACGCCCCTGCCGCGTGCGCAGGCGTCGGGCACCGCCGCGTTGCAGGCAGATGACCTATGCCTCTACCGGCGCCGTTGCCGCGTCTGGGACCGTGACGGTGACCGGAGGAGTTGAGAATATGAGCGTTCTCGCGCAACGAAAGTCCATCGTCGTCGGTGTCGACGGTTCGGAACGAGCGATGAGAGCCGCTGTGTGGGCAGCGGCGGTCGCTCAGCGGAAGTCCGTGCCACTGCGAGTGGCTCACGTCCTGCCGAGTCCGGGATACCACTACAGCGAAGCCGCGCTTCTCTTCCAGAACGAGTTCGCCCAGGAAGTCGAGAAGTCTGCCCACGAGATCCTGGATCGGGCCGAACGGCACGTGAAGAGCGCGTTCCCCGACGTCACGGTCTCGTGCAGCACCCATCCCGGCCCTGCGGGACCGGCACTCGCAGGATTGAGCGCGCACGCCGAGATGGTGGTGGTGGGTTCCACCGGTGCGGGGGCGCTGGAAACGCTCGTCACCGGCTCCACCGTCATGCAGGTGGTCAACCGTGCGCACTGTCCGGTTACCGTGTTCCGATCGGAGGCACCGTCCCCGGTGCCCGACCACCGTCCTGTCGTCGTCGGAGTCGACGGCAGCGAACTGAGCTCACTCGCCATCACCACGGCCGTCGAATTCGCCACGTTCTTCGAGGTACCGCTCCTCGCGGTGCACGGCTGGGGCGCCGGCGACCTCTCGGAGCGCCCTGCCGCCCTGCCGATGGTGAACTGGGCCGTCGTCGAAGAAGAACAATCCGTTCTGATGGCGGAAAATCTCGCCGGCTGGCGCGAGAAGTGTCCGGATCTGCAACTGACCACCGTCGTCGAACAGGCCAATCCGGCCGAGCTGATCCTCGAATATGCCCGCGACGCGCAGCTGGTCGTCGTCGGCAGCCACGGCCACAACCGTCTGGCCGGCGCGTTTCTGGGATCGACCAGTCAGAATTTGCTTCATCACGTCGCCTGCCCGATCACGATCTGCCGCCGGGCGAGCTAGACCCACGGCTGCGGCACCACGCTTACAGTCGCCGAGCGATCGATTCTGCCTGCGCGCCCAGTTTCGCCAGGCGCAGGTCGGCGAGCGGGGTCAGTGCACCGCCCATCCTGTTCGTCACGAACGCCACCGACAGCCCCGTCTCCGGGTCCGCGAACGCACCGGAACCACCGAGTCCGTAGTGGCCGAATGCGTGTGGATACTGATTGCGGCTGGCGACGAACGCCGCGTGATAGCCCAGGCGCCAGTTCATCCGGATACCGAGCACATAGTCGCGTGCCGTCGTCTGCACCTCACCGATCTGCGCGAGAGTTTCCTCGGTCAGGAACCTCCTGCCGCCCACCATGCCCTTGTTCGCGATCGCCGCATACATGCGGGCGAGGGCGCGGGCACTGAAGACACCGTTCCAGCCGGGCATCACGTAGTCGTGAATGGCAGGATTGCGGACCAGTTCGTCGAACCCCTCCGGCATGCCTGCGTGTGCGATGTTCCGAAGCACAGGCAAGCACGACAGAGCAAAGGACGCCGTCTCCCAGGGCACCCCGAACGGAGTGATGCGAGGGAAGGACTTCGCGATGCGGTGGCGTTCCTCCGCGGGAACCTGGAACCAGAACTCGCGGATTCCGAGGGGTTCGGCGATCTCGGTGCGGACCAGGTCGGTGAACGACGAGCCGGTCGCCCGAGTGGTGAGTTCCGCGACCAGTGATCCGAACGTGACGGCGTGATAGCCCGGCATGACGGCGCGGCGGCGATCCGGTGCCGCGGATGCGAGAGCGCCGACGACGCTGTCGTGGTCGAACAGGGCCGACGGCCCCGGTACCAGTCCGCGCACACGGTGCAGCCCGGCCCGGTGGGTCAGCAGCTCCCGTACCGTCACCAACTCCTTGCCTGCACTCGCGAACTCCGGCCAATACGTGGCAACGGGTGCGTCGTAGTCGATCAGCCCGCGGTCCACCAGCCGGTGGAGCACCGTGCTCGCCACACCCTTGCCGGTGGAAAAGGACACCGACACGGTGTCGGATCGCCAGCGCGTGTCGCGCGCCGCCCATCCCGACCAGATGTCGACCACCGGCTCACCGTGCAGGTAGAGCGCGAGAGCGCCACCCCCGTCGGTGGGCTGCCCGAACAGTCGGAAGAACTGACCGGCCAGCTCACCGAACCGGGGATCGACGAGCATCATGCTGGGCGTGGGCAGGTCCGGACGCGCCACCGTACGCTTGCGGGCCGGCGGATTTCCTGCGGCGAGTTCGCGAGGGTTCGTCATGGTGTGCACGTCTTCTATCCTTCGGCGGTCGCCCGATGCCACCACCAATGCTTGTATACAACGCCGGATACGGCGCCCTGATTCCGCCGGGGCGAAAACCACCGGAAACGGCCGAAAGACCCTGTGAACGACCCCTCGCACGGTTGGACACTGGTAGTACGGCGGACCGACCTGGACACACACCGCCGAACAGACCGTAGGAGGCCGCCCCGTGATGTACGACAACGATTTCGGCGGTTGGGGGTATGCACTGATGTTCACCGGGATGGCGCTGTTCTGGGGCCTACTGATCGTGGGGATCATCCTGCTGATCCGTTATGTGAGTCACCCGTTCCCGGCACCGCCCGGTGGGGCACCGCCGCTTCGCAGTGCCGAGGCGGTCCTTGCCGAGCGGTTCGCACGCGGTGAGATCGACGAGCAGGAATACCGGAGTCGCCTCTCCATTCTGCGCGCCGGGACGACACCCTGACATGAGCGCACGTCGAAGGAGGTGACCGTGATGGATGCGATGCCGATGTTCCACATGTTCATGATGTGGCTGCACAGCATGGGTGTTCTCCCACCCATGCACATGATGCCGATGTGACTCCGTCGCCCGCCGGGAACCACAGGGATCGAGTCCCCGGCGGCCACCCCGAGCCCATCGACCCAGACCGACCGCACACCCGAGCACGAGCGAGTTGACCGACGTGAGCACGACGCATCAGCGATACATGACCCAGACCGACTTCATGTCGTGGCGGATGGAGGAGGATCCGATCCTCCGCTCGACCATCGTGGCGGTCGCGCTACTCGACCGCAGTCCGGATCAGAGCCGATTCGTCGACATGATGCGGAGGGCGGTCGACCTGGTACCCCTCTTCCGGCGGGCGGCGATCGAGGCCCCGATGGGCTTGGCGCCGCCGAGGTGGGCAGACGATCCGGATTTCGATCTCAGCTGGCACCTGCGCCGCTACACCCTTCCCGAACCCCGAACATGGGACGGGGTTCTCGACTTCGCCCGGACCGCCGAGATGACCGCGTTCGACAAGCGCCGTCCGCTCTGGGAGTTCACCGTTCTCGACGGATTACACGACGGCAAGTCCGCCCTCGTGATGAAGGTGCATCACTCTCTCACCGACGGTGTCAGTGGAATGCAGATTGCCCGCGAGATCGTGGATTTCACCCGCGACGGGGGGGCACGGCCGGACCGGACCGAGCAACGGACCGCCACGCCGGACGGTGAATCGCCTGACCCGCCGGGCCGCCTCTCCTGGTACCGGGACACGGCCACGGACGTGGCCCGTCGGGCATCGAACACGCTCGGCCGCAACGGTGTTCGACTGTTCCGGACTCCGAGGGCCGCCTGGCGCGACGCAGTCGCCCTGGCCGGCTCCACACTGCGCCTCACGCGTCCCGTGGTCTCCACACTGTCCCCGGTGATGACGAAACGCAGCACGCGGCGTCACTGCGCGGTGCTCGACGTGCCGGTGGACGCCCTCGCTCAGGCGGCCGCGGCGGGTGCCTGTTCCCTCAACGACGCGTTTCTCGCTGCTGTCCTGCTGGGAATGGCGAAGTACCACCGACTGCACGGCGCCGAGATCAGTGAACTGCGGATGACGCTGCCGATCAGCCTGCGTGCCGAGACGGACCCGATGGGAGGCAACCGCATCACCCTGGCACGTTTTGCACTACCCACCGACGTCGACGACCCCGCCGAGTTGATGCGCCGGGTGCACGCCGCGGTGGATGCCTGGCGCCACGAGTCCGCGATTCCGCTGTCACCGACGATCGCCGGCGCCTTGAACCTGCTTCCGGCCTCGACACTCGGAAACATGCTCAAACACGTCGACTTCGTCGCCTCGAACGTCGTCGGATCGCCGGTGCCACTGTTCATCGCCGGGTCGGAGATTCTGCACTACTACGCGTTCAGCCCCACACTCGGATCGGCGTTCAACGTCACCTTGATGTCCTACACCTCACGATGCTGTGTCGGGATCAACGCCGACGCCGATGCCGTCCCGGATCTCGCCGCCTTGACCGATTCGATAGCCGACGGGTTTCGCTCCGTCCTCGGGTTGTGCGCGAAGACAACCGATACGAGGGTGGTCGTGGCCTCGTGATCGCGGCACACCCCATACCCGAGAACCACATCGAGGGCGCGACACCGCGTCCACACCGAACGGAGGCCGATGAACATGAACGAGAAGAAGTGGTCCGTGGAGATCGTCATCGACGAACACGACGCCGACGAGGGCGGATCCAAGACCCGGGCACAGGCCCGGCTCCGAACCCGCGATACCCACACCCTCGTCGGGGTCGGGCTCGCACGCCGGAATCCCGCGGACACCGAGATCCCCGAGATCGGGGACGAACTGGCCACGGCACGTGCGTTGGCCGACCTTGCCCACCAATTGATCGAGCTCACCGCCGCCGATGTGGAAGCGGCCACTCACAGCAGCGTTCACCTCACCGAATAACCGGGCCCGCCGGGGTGGGCTTCGACACGAACCGAGGAAAGGCCGAACGGCCCTGGTTCCGGGGTGATGCGCCTGGCTCAATGGACGAAGGGCCCACACCCGCCGGGCCGGCAAAGGAGTGAGCGCATGGATGGGCAACCGACCGTGCACCCCGATGCGAGTGTTCTGGATCGCCGCGGCCTCGACCAACTGATCGAGACACTCCGCGCCCGCGGCTATTGCGTCGTCGGTCCCACCGTCGAGGACTCGGCCATCGTTCTCGCCGAACTCGAATCCGGCGCGCAGCTGCCGTCCGGCTGGGGTGTGACGACCGGACCCGGGACGTATCGGCTGCGTCGGCGGGACGACGCCGCGGTCTTCGGCCACTCGGCCGGCCCGCAGTCGTGGAAACGCTTCCTCCATCCGCCACGACAGCAGCAGTGGTCCGTCGACCGGGACGGTGCCTTCATCGCACCGGCACCCGACGAGCGGCCCTACGCATTCGTGGGGGTCCGAGGCTGTGATCTCGCGGCGATCGCGGTCCTGCGGCGGGTGCTGTGCCCGGACCCCGATTCCGACAGCACCACCGCCCGCAGGTTCCGGCAACTGTTCATCGTGGCCGCCCACTGCACCGAACCCGGAGGTGTGTGTTTCTGCGCCTCGATGGGGACCGGACCGGCGGCCGGGCCCGGATACGACCTGGCACTGACCGAGCGCATCGACGACAACGGTCACCGCTTCGTCGTCGAGGCCGGCACCGAATCCGGTGCCGCCGTCCTCGCCGAGGTCGCCCACCGCACCGCCGCGACCGCAGAGGTCGACGAGGCCCGGAACGCCGTGAGCACCGCAGCCGGCCGGATGGGACGGGCAATGCCCGAGGTGGATCTTCATGCCCTCCTCCGCGACGCGCGCGGAGCCGACGTCTGGGAGGACGTCGCCAGCCGGTGCCTGACCTGTGGAAACTGCACCATGGTGTGCCCCACCTGCTTCTGCACCACCAGTGAGGACGTCACCGATCTGACCGGCGAGCACGCCGAGCGCTGGCAGCACTGGTCGTCGTGTTTCGAACCCGATTTCAGCCACGTCCACGGCGGGAACGTCCGGACGTCAGGGGAGAGCCGGTACCGGCAGTGGATGTCCCACAAACTCGGCACGTGGTTCGACCAGTTCGGCAGCTCCGGGTGCGTGGGATGCGGACGGTGCATCGACTGGTGCCCAGTCGGTATCGACATCACCGAAGAGGCCGCACGGCTCGTCCAGCTCATGCCGGCGTATCGGCCGGAGGACGACCGGGAGCAACGGTGAACGCCGACGAAGCGCCGCTGCCCCCTGCCCTCGGCCACCTCGGCCACGGGCACCGGCTGCGGCTCGCAGAACTCAGCACACCGGTTCGATTCGCCGCGGGGGAAGTCGTCTTCCGCGAGAACGAGCCGGCGACCCGGTGCTGGCTGCTCGGCACCGGAAGTGTCGTCCTGACCACGCTGGTACCCGGCCGCGGCACCGTCGCACTCGAAACCCTGCACGGCGGTGACGTTCTCGGCTGGTCCTGGCTCGGCACCCGGCAGCTGTGGCAGTTCGATGCACAGGCCGCGACGACCACCGACGCCGCGGAAGTGGACGTCGCCGCGCTCGAGGAGATGGCGCTCTCCCAACCCGACTTCGGATACGCCGTCACCCGCGCGTTGTCCGGGGTGCTGATCGCCCGACTGCAGTCCACCCGCGCCCGCCTGCTCGATCTCTACGCGAACCGAGGGGAACGGTGACTGTCGTGCCGGCCGACCGCATGCTGCCGACCGGATACCGGGTCGTGTGCCGTTCGGTGGAGACACGCGACTCGGTCACCATGACCCTGGTCCCGGCCTCTGAACCTCCGATGCCGCTCCCGCGGTTCACCCCCGGCCAGTTCATGATGCTGTACGCCCACGGGGTCGGCGAGGTCGCCATCTCGGTGTCCGGAGACCCCTCCCGAACCGATGGGACCCTCGTCCACACGATCCGCGACGTCGGGGCCGTGAGCCGGGCACTCCACGACGCCCCGCTCGGCACGATCATCGGCGTGCGGGGCCCCTTCGGGCAGGGCTGGAACCTGCCGGCCGGCTCGGACCGCGACCTCGTGATCGTCGCCGGGGGAGTGGGGTTGGCGCCTCTGCGCCCCGTGGTGCTCGCCGCACTGGCCGCGCGGGAGAAGTTCCGCCGACTCACTCTCGTCGTCGGCGCGCGCAGCCCCGCCGACATCCTCTACCGCAGCGAACTCGCGGCATGGCAGGCCCGCACCGACCTCACCGTGGAGTTGACGATCGACCAGCCGATCGCGGGATGGACGGGAGGCGTCGGATTCGTCACCGAATCCCTGCACCGGGTGGATGTCGACCCCGAACACACCACCGCACTGTTGTGCGGGCCGGAGCCGATGATGCGGTTCTGCGCCCGGGCGTTGACGGACCACCGGGTGAGTCCGTGCGACATTCAAGTGTCGGTGGAACGGAACATGCAATGCGGCGTCGGGGCCTGCGGACACTGCCAGCTCGGCGAACTGCTGCTGTGCCGGGACGGTCCCGTCGTCGACTACGCCACCGCCGAACCACTCCTACGGGTACCGGAGCTGTGATGAGCGCACCACCGAACACCAAGCCGAAACTCGCCGTGTGGAAGTTCGCCTCCTGCGACGGCTGTCAACTGACGTTGCTCGACTGCGAGGACGAGCTGCTCGCGCTGTCCGAGGCCGTGGAGATCTCCCACTTCCTGGAGTTGTCGAACACGATCACCGCGGGCCCGTACGATCTGTCGCTGGTCGAGGGGTCGATCACCACGGCCGCCGACCGGGACCGCATCCGCGCGGTGCGGGCGCAGTCCCGGTTTCTCGTCACGATCGGGGCCTGCGCGACGGCGGGCGGCATCCAAGCGTTACGCAACTTCGCCGACATCGACGACTTCCTGTCGGTGGTCTACGCGAGGCCTGAGTACATCGACACCCTCGCCACCTCGACCGCGATCTCGGCGCACGTCCCCGTCGACTTCGAGCTGCGCGGTTGCCCGATCGACCGGCGTCAGCTCCTCGAGGTCATCACCGCGTACCTGTCGGGCCGGCGACCGAACATCCCCGACACCAGCGTGTGCACCGAGTGCAAGCGGCGCGGACTGACGTGTGTGATGGTCGCCGACGGCACACCGTGCCTCGGCCCGGTGACCCACTCCGGGTGCGGGGCGCTGTGTCCGTCGGTCTCCCGCGGGTGCTACGGCTGCTTCGGTCCCACCACCGACCCGAATCTCGCCGCGATGAGCGGTTGGCTGCGCACGTGCGGGATGAACGAGGACGCCATCGGCCGCATCTTCGCCACGTTCAACGTGGCGGCGTACGGATCGGAAGGGCACGACCGTGGCGCCCCGGAATAGGGAACTGACCGTGCGCGCCCTCGCCAGGGTCGAGGGTGAGGGCCGGGTCGACGTAACCGTGCGCGAGGGGAGGGCCGAACGCGTCGAACTCAACATCTACGAGCCGCCCCGCTTCTTCGAATCCTTCCTCCGCGGCCGCCACTTTCTCGAACCCCCGGACATCACCTCGCGTATCTGCGGTATCTGCCCGGTCGCCTACCAGGTGAGCGCATGCAATGCCATCGAGCAGGCATGCGAACTCGAACTCGACGACGCGGTGAGGGATCTGCGGCGACTTCTGTACTGCGGCGAGTGGATTGCCAGTCACGTGCTGCACATCTACTTCCTGCACGCACCCGACTTTCTGGGGCTCCCGGATTCGATTGCCCTCGCCCGGCGCGATCGGGAGGCCGTCGAGCGGGGCCTGTCCTTGAAGAAGGCCGGAAACGCGATCCTCGATGTGATCGGTGGCAGACCGATCCACCCGGTCAACGTCCGAATCGGTGGGTTCCACCGGATGCCGACCACAGCCGAACTGATTCCCCTGTCCGACCAACTGCGCACGGCACTCGATCACGCCGTGGCCACCGTCCGATGGGTGTCGTCCTTCGACTTCCCCGACGTCGAACTCGACCACGACCTCCTCGCACTTCACGAGGACTCCCGCTACGCGATCGACGACGGCGAGATCTGGTCGTCGACCGGATTACGTTGCACCGCTGACGAATTCCCGAAACACGTGGTCGAGCGTCAGGTGCCGCACTCGACCGCACTCCATGCCGAGCTCGACGGCCGCCGCTACCTCACCGGACCACTGGCTCGATACTCACTCAATTCGTCGCAGCTTGCCGGAGTGTCGGCGCAGACCGCCGCCGACGCCGGGCTGGGCGCGCAGTGCCGGAACCCGTACCGTAGCATCGTCGTCCGCGCCGTCGAGGTCGTCTATGCCGTCGAGGAAGCCTTGCGGATCATCGACCGTTACGAGCGGCCTGCGGAGCCGTTCACCGCCGGGCCACCGATACGCACGGTCGGGCACGGGGTCAGCGAGGCACCCCGTGGACTGCTGTATCACCGATACGAGTTCGATCCCACCGGATTGATCCGCGCCGCCACCATCATTCCTCCGACCTCGCAGAATCAGGCTGCCATCGAACACGATCTACGGCGCGCGGTGGACGGGAATCTCATGCTGGCCGATGACGATCTGACAACGCTGTGCGAACGAACCATCCGCAACTACGATCCGTGCATCTCCTGCGCCACCCACTTTCTGACCCTCACGGTCGACCGCCGATGACCGTCGTGGTGATCGGGCTGGGAAACGATCTCCGCCGCGACGACGGGATCGGCCCGGCGGTTGCGCGGCAGGTCGCGGACCACGTCGCCCCGGACGTGTACGTGTCGGTGTCCGATGGGGACCCGGCCACTCTGCTCGAAGCGTGGACCGGTGCGCAGCTGGCCGTCATCGTGGACGCCGTCGTATGCGACCCGCCTCGACCCGGCACCGTCTATCGGCTCACTCCGGACGAACTCGGCGACGTTCGGGCGGGGACGTTCAGCACACACGGAATCGCGCTCGACCAGACAATCCGCCTCGGCGCCGTGCTCGATCGGCTGCCCCACAGAATGATCGTCCTGGCGGTGGAGGTCGCTGATCTGGGCGGTGGCCGCGGGCTCTCACCCGCGGTGGGTCGAGCTGTCGACACGGCGGTGTCGGCGGTGCTGTCGGTGATCGGTGAGCCCTCCGACCGAATGTCCTGACCGTGCGCAGGTGTCGCCGGAATCGTCAACGAGCGGAGTGGCGGCGGCCGATCGAGAACACCGACTCGACGGGGCGTCGCGGAGTCTGCCGTGGCGGAGACTTCTTCTCAGTCGTGCCTACCCGAATCAGGGCCTGCGGGAAGCCGCGGTCGGGGAGTAGTCCGCGGATCATCTCCCGGCTCTGACGGAGTTCGGTCGTGTGCGTCAAGGGACACGTCGCGAGACCGCCGACGGTAGCCTCCAGCAGCACCGCGGACAGGGCCTCACCGGCCCGGAGCCACGCACCGCGGCCGTCGGTGTCGGTGCTCAACACGAGAACCGTCGAGCGGTCGATCGCCGTTCTCGCGTCGTTGTCGCGGCCCGCCGGGAAGCGGCGTCCGATGTCGACGCGGTCACGGTTCTCCGCGGTTGCGAGGGAATCCGACGGTATTCCACCCTGAGGAATGGAATGACCAGCCCACCAGTGGAGTTCGGCCTGGTAGGCGGAGTCGTATTTCCGTGCGGCCGCGGTCAGCTCCGTCGCCTTCGCGAGTGTCGGACGAGCGTCCTGTCCCAGCACCGTCAGGTGGACGTCCATGCCCCGCGCCATATCGGTCAATGTCGCGGGCAGCGGGGTTTTCACGCTGACCGGGCCGAAGGGCCTGCGGTCGGAATATCGGTGCCGGATCGCTGCAAGCAGATCGAAGTCGTGCGACTGAGGCCGGGCGTCGTGGCGGAACCGAATCGTCGCCAGATGCCCCGAGTGTGGACCCTCCGGGACGCGCCGGATGTCCACCGACCATTTGAGCCCGGTCAATGCCGTCTGGAGATGATTCAGCGCCGCACCACAACTGACGACCAATTGCCGGCCCGACGGGTCCGTGGAAGCCAAGAGCCGGCCGCGTTCGGTGTAGAGGTCGAGCTGCCCGTCGGCGTACGTCCACTGCCACGGCTGACTGTTGTGTACCGACGGTGCCCGGCAGGCGAGGTCCACGGCAATGCGGACGACGTTCTCGTCGGGAATGGTGGTGTCCACGATCGCCTCCTCGGTGAATCGCACTCCGCCCAGACCCGGGTCGGACGGTCGGTGCGTCCACCTCAGTGTTCGCCTTCCAGTGGCCTGAGGTTAGGGCCGATGGTCACTGCCGGACACCCGCGGACGATTCGGGCCGGAAGACCCTACTGACGGCAACTGCGCCGCTGTAAGCCTGAGAAGATGTCCAGCGACATCGCCATTCGCACGGTCGGCCTCACCAAGCGGTTCGGCTCCGTGCTCGCCCTGGACGCGGTGGACCTGAATATTGTCGAGGGTGAGGTCTTCGGTTATCTCGGCCCCAATGGCGCCGGAAAGTCGACCACGCTGCGTCTGCTCGTGGGCTTGCTGCGTCCGACTGCGGGATCGGCCCAGTTGTTCGGCCTCGACGCATGGTCATCGGCGCCGGCGGTTCATCGTCTGATCGGCTATGTCCCCGGCGAATTGGCACTGTACGACCGCATGACCGGCCGCCAGCACATCACGTACTTCGGACACCTGCGTGGCAAGCCGGGCGACAAAGCGGCGACAGTTTTCGCCGATCGGCTCGATCTCGACCTCGACCGAACCGTCCGGACGATGTCGAAAGGAAACCGCCAGAAGCTCGCGTTGGTCCTCGCGCTCATGTCCGGCCCGCAGTTGCTCATTCTCGACGAACCTACCGGCGGCCTCGATCCGCTCGTGCAACACGAGTTCCATGCGATCGTTCGCGAGCACACCGCATCCGGCGGAACGGTGTTGCTGTCGTCTCACGTACTCAGCGAAGTTCAGCAAGTAGCCGACCGCGTCGGTGTACTGCGGGAGGGTCGCCTCATCGCCGTCGAGAGTCTTCACGAACTACGCCAGAAGTCGCTGCACCATGTCACCGCCGAATGTGCGACGCCGATCCGGGAATCGGACTTCCGTGAAGTGGCCGGCCTCCGCGACCTCACCGTCGCGGGCACGTCGCTCACGTGCAGTGCACCGCAGTCAGCGTTGGACGCCCTGATTCGTCGGATCTCGCAATTCCGCATCGTCGACTTCGAGTGCGCCGAGGCCGACCTCGAGGAGACATTCATGGCGTTCTACGAGAGTCGAGACCGAAATGCTGCGTAGCGTGCTCACCAAGACGTTGTACGATCAGCGCCGCGCGTTCCCTGCATGGGTCGTCGGGCTCGCGCTGTTGGTGGCGATGTACGTGGCGATCTGGCCCAGTGTTCGCGACCAGCCGTCGATGAATCAGTTCCTCGACGAAATGCCCGAGGCGTTTCGTGCCCTGTTCGCGATGTCCGGGGCCGACATGTCTACCCCGGTCGGATACATCGAGATCGAACTGCTGTCGTTCATGGGTCCATTGCTGCTTCTGATCTATGCCGTCGGAACGGGCGCGGCGGCGGTCGCCGGAGAGGAGGAGCGGGGAACGCTCGATCAGTTGCTCGTCACGCCCCTGAGCCGCGGGCGAATCCTGACGGAGAAATTCGGTGCCCTCGCCGTGGGCACCGTGGCACTGTCGGCGGTCATGGGACTCGCCCTGCTCGGGGAGGGGATACTCGCCGACATGGATCTGCCGGTGGGAAACGTCGCGGCGGCAATGACTCACCTGGCGCTTCTGGCGCTGGTCTTCGGCGCACTCGCATTCGCGATCGGCGCCGTCACCGGCCGCCCCGCACTGAGTCGTTCGGTTCCTGCCGTGGCCGCGATACTGGCATATGTGCTCAACGGGCTCGGGCCTGTGGTGGCGTGGTTGGCGCCGTGGCAACGATATTCACCGTTCTATCAGTACGCCGGCCATGATCCGTTGCGCCATGGGTTCTCGTTCGCGGCAGCATCCGTCTCCTCGCTCACGATTGCAGTGTTGCTCGGAGTCGCGCTCGTGGGGTTCGCCCAGCGCGATGTGGTGAGATAACCGTGACCGACGCGAGGACACCTTCTCTCGAGCCGGTTGTCGCCGGAGTCGACGGCTCGACGGCAGCGAGAGCTGCGGCGCGCTGGGCCGCCGCGGTCGCGGAGAAGCAGGGAACAACGTTGCACCTGGTTCACGTGCTGACCCCACCCCCCGTCTTCTACGCAGAACCCAGGCCCCTGCCGTCGGAAGACGAGGACCGCATCGCCGCGGAAACGTTCCTGGCCGGCGCGTTGCGCGGCATCAGGGCCGACCGGCGTGCCCTCGCCGTGGAGTGTTCCTCACCGACCGGGTCGACGGCGGCCGACATCCTGTTGCCGTTGGCGGACTCAGCGTCGATGGTGGTGATCGGGTCGACGGCACGAGGCCCGGTGGAGGGGTATCTGAATGCGACGGCGCTGCGACTCGCCCATCACTCACCGTGCCCGGTCGTGGTGTGGCGGGGAGCCGAAGAGCACGCGATTCCCGACCGACGCGCGGTCGTCGTCGGTGTGGACGGCAGCCGGTGCAGTGTCGCCGCCGTGGCCGACGCCTTCCAATTCGCCGGGCGATTTGGCGCGCCGCTGATCGCGGTGCATTCGTGGAGGTCGGATTTTCCACACGATACCGAGAACGACGCGGTCGGGGTCGGGTCATGCCGACGGGAAGGGGCAGTTCTGGCGGAAAGTCTCGCCGGCTGGGTCGAGCGATATCCCGACGTGGTCGTGCGAGAGATTGTCGAGTCCGGTGGTGCAGGTGAGGTATTGCTCCGCTGGTGTGAGGACGCGCAACTTCTCGTCGTCGGAAGCCATGGGCACGGCGCGCTCGGCCGTGCGATTCTCGGGTCGACGAGCCAGGACATGCTTCACCGGGCCCGATGTCCGGTCATGATCAGCAAAGTGCACCGGGACACCGGTTCGGTTCATGATCGCGCCACGGAGTTCGGCGACCGTGGACATCGCTGAGTTCCACGCCTACGGCTACGCCGCCGCCCTGCTGATCGGGCTCGGGCTGGGAATCGAGCGGGAACACGCGGCCCGCACCCCACCTGACGGTGCGGACCCGGGGTCTTGGGAGTTGCCCGGCGCACGTACCTTTCCGCTCATTGCCCTCGCCGGCGCCATCGCAGCGCACCTCGGCACCGCCGTAGTCACGGCGGCTTTCGTGGGGATCGCGGCCCTCGTCGTGGGGTGGTACTGGGTACGCACCCATATCCCGCCGCGACCGGACGTCGGGACCACCACCGCGTTCGCCGCCCTGGTGGCCTTCCTGCTCGGTGCCCTCGCCTGGCACTATCCGTCACTCGCCGTTGCGCTCGGCGTGATCGTGCTCGTCCTCCTCTCCGTCAAATACCCCATGCACGAATTCGCGGAGCACATGATCGACGAACGCGACATCACGGACTTCTGCGTACTGCTCGCGATCGGCTTCCTCGTCCTCCCCCTACTTCCAGACCGTGACGTCGGGCCCTACGGCGCGTTGAACCCTGCGACGATCGGGCGACTGGTGCTCATGCTGAGCCTGATCGGCTGGGTGGGCTATGTGGCCACCCGGATCCTCGGCCCACGCTGGGGACTGCTGATCGTCGGCTTCGGCGGCGGGTTCGTCTCCGGCGCTGCGACCACCGCCGTCATGGCGCGGACAGCGCGCCGAGAACGGGATTCGCCGGATGCTTTACCTGCGGCACTGATCGTGAATCTGTCCACCATCCTGCTCGTCGTCGGTATCACCTGGGTCGTCAACTCCGAGGTGTCGGCACAGCTGGCACTGATACTCGGCGGAGCTGCCGCACTCGTCGTCGCGGAGACCGCCGTTCTCGTGCTCCGGGGCTCGCACGACCGATCGTCGGGCAGCCGCGCCCAGGGGACACAGCCGGCCACGGGTTTGCTCGACCGCCCGATCTCGGTTCCGGCAACACTCTCACTGGCAGGAATTTTGCTCGTCCTCCTCGTCATGACGAAGGGCGCCGCGGACAGCTTCGGAGGTGGCGGTGTGGTCGCTGCATCGGCTGTCGGCGGATTGGCCGATGCCCATTCCTCGTCGCTCGCCGCGGCGTCCGCGGCGGGTGCCGAGATCACCGTCGACACCGCGACCGTGGCGGCGGTTGTCGCCGTCGGAACGAACCTGCTCACCAAACTGGTCCTCGCCGCCGTTGCCGGTTCGTTCCGGTTCGCCGTGACGCTGGCGGCGTGGCTGGCCCCACCGGTCGCTGTGACAGCCGCGACCGTGTGGGTCGTGCTCATCCAGTGATCAGCCGCAGATGCGCTGGTCGGACCGTGCCGTCTCCGCCGGACGGTGTCGATGACCTACGGCCCTAGAGCCACCGAGCCGCGAGCACAACACTCGAAGCCAGGACAAGCAGGAGACACACGATGACCGGCGGAGCACCCACCACACACACGGACACACTGTGAACACGCGAGAGCTGCCCGTGGTACCCGACCGACGTACCGTCGAATCAGCTGTGGCGCTGGCGTGCCGCGCGCCGTCGCTGCACAACAGCCAACCGTGGCGTTGGGTGATGGGCACTACCTTGCGGTTGTACAGCGATCCCGACCGGCTGCTGCCCGCCACCGATGGCTTTGGCCGTCAGATGGTGATCTCCTGCGGTGCGGCCTTGAATCACCTCGACTACGCATTCGCGGCGAATCGCTGGCGTCCTCTGATCGAGCGGCTGCCGCGTTCTTCCGACCGGCAACTCCTGTCGACGATCGGCTTCGTCCCGGCTCCGACACCGACAGATTTCGTCGCCCGAATGGCGGCGGCGATCGAACGGAGGCGAACCGAACGACTGCCACTGGACGCACCGTCCGCGTGGACGGAGACACTCGAGCAGCTGGTGCGAATCATTGCAGGAACAGGCGTCGAACTCGAAGACCTCGGCGAGCGAAGCCGTCCCGCACTCGAGGACGCATCACGCCGGATGACCGGTCTACGGCACGACGACCCCACCTACCAAGCCGAACTGCGGTGGTGGTCGGGGCGCGGACTGTTCCCCGACGGAGTGCCGGAGCAGGCGCGTCCGTCCGACTCGCAGCAGCACTCGGTGCACCTCTCACGTGAGTTTCCACCCGGCCGCGCGAGCACACCCGACGGCAGCCCGTCGGAAGACCGCGCCGCGATCCTCCTGCTCTCCACATCCACGGATTCGAGACTTGATTGGCTACGGAGCGGCGAAGCACTCTCCGCCGTTCTGCTCGCCTGCACGAACCGCGGACTCGCCACCTGCCCCGTCACCCATCTGACCGAACGCGCCGCGACACGGACAATGCTGCGAGAGCTGTCTTCCGGGGACGGGATGCCGCAGGTTCTGATCAGGGTGGGAGCGGGCAC
>NZ_JAAOQS010000064.1:0-52607 GCF_011603105.1 Rhodococcus sp. A14
CCCCCGCCCACAGTGACCCGAGCAAGTTCGGCCGCGTGGACGACGACGGCACCGCCTGGGTGAAGACCGCGGACGGCGAACGGCAGATCGGGTCGTGGCAGGCCGGGGACGCGGCGGAAGGTCTGGCGCACTTCGGTCGGCGCTTCGACGATCTGGCAACGGAAGTGGCACTCCTCGAGGCCCGGCTCAGTTCCGGCGCGGGCGACGCGAAGAAGACCAAGGCGGCCGCGCTCGCACTCGCCGAATCCCTCCCGACCGCCGCGGTGATCGGTGACATCGATTCTCTCGCGGCGCGGCTCGACGTCATCATCGCCGGATCCGACGAGGCAGCGGCCCTCGCCAAGCACGAGAAGGAACTGTCGCGGCAGGCGCACACCGAACGCAAGGAAGCGCTGGCCGCGGAGGCGGAACAGATCGGTGCCGAATCCACGCAGTGGAAGGCCGCCGGCGACCGGCTGCGCGAGATCCTGGACGAGTGGAAGACCATCCGCGGTATCGACCGGAAGGTCGACGACGCCCTGTGGAAGCGGTATTCGAAGGCGCGGGAGGCGTTCAACCGGCGTCGCGGCGCCCATTTCGCCGAACTCGACCGCGAGCGCGCCGCCGCCAAGACCAAGAAGGAAGAGCTCGTCGAACGGGCCGAGGCACTGTCCGACTCCACCGACTGGGGTCCGACGGCCGGAGCGTTCCGTGATCTGCTCGCCGAGTGGAAGGCCGCGGGCCGCGCACCGCGGGAAGCCGACGACAACCTGTGGAGGCGGTTCAAGGGCGCTCAGGACGTGTTCTTCGCCGCCCGCAACGCCGCGTCCTCCGAACGCGACGCCGAGTTCGAGGAGAACGCGGTCGCCAAGGAAGAGTTGCTGAAGAACGCCGGCCACATCGATCCGGCCAAGGACATCGACGCGGCGAGGGCCGCGCTCCGCGACCTGCAGGAGAAGTGGGACGCCATCGGCAAGGTGCCCCGCGAGCGGATGCACGACCTCGAGGGCAAGCTGCGCGCCATCGAGAAGCGTGTTCGCGACGCCGCCGACGAGGAATGGCGCCGCACCGACCCGGAGGCCCTCGCCCGGGCCGCGCAGTTCCGGGAACGAGTCACGCAGTTCGAGGAGCAGGCCGCCAAGGCGACCGCCGCGGGCAAGACGAAGGACGCCGAGAGCGCCCTCGCGCAGGCCCAGCAGTGGCGCGAATGGGCCGAGGCGGCCGAGGGCGCCGTCAGCGGCCCGTAGGCACGATCAGCCGACGTTCCAGTCGCCGCGTCGCTCCGCTTCGGCGGCAGCGGCGCGGCGTTCTTCTTCGGCGGCCAGCTGCAGGGCGGTGCGGCTCCAGACCACCTTCAACCAGTGGAACGTGAGCACGATGACGGTGAGCCAGCCGATGATCAGACCGATCCCCGGTCCGGCCGCCTCGACGCCGGGCGCCGGGGTCTGCCGCGACCAGATGGCGAGCATGCCGAACACGATGGACACGGCGGTTCCGGCGAGGGCCACCCAGGCGAGCGCCCAGCGGCGGGTGACGAGCGCCAGCATCGACACGACGACCCCGAACACCACCTCGAACCACACGAACAGCCGCGACGGCAGCGCGATCGTCTCCGCGCGGGCGTCGTCCCCGTACACCAGCACCTCCCAGCCGTTGGCGATGCCGGAGTGCGGCAACGTCAGCGAACCGAGGAGTACGACCACCGCGACCGCGACGACGAGGGCACGCGCGCCGGGATCGATCTCGCCGGCCACCTTCTTCTCGGCGGCGTCGAAATCCTTCAGGTAACTCTCGATCGGCTCGCTCTCGGAACCCGAACCGTTGTCGCCGGTCCGGTTTCCGTCGTGCCGCTTGTCGTCGAACGGGGTGGTCATGCGTTGCATCCCATCTGGGCGGGTAGTGGTGCGGGCGCACCGATCTGCGGCAGTCCGAGTCCCACGCCGATCGGCGGGGTCTTCGGGGTGACGCCCTTCTCGAAGGAGTCGCCCGCGCGGGTGCGGCGGTGGGTCAGGACCGGGGTGTCGGCGACGAGGTGGTGGGGGGCGGCGGCACTGACGACGACGGTGACGACGTCGCCGGGCCGGACGTTCCCGTCGAGGTTGCCCGCGGGCCGGAAGTGGACGAGGCGGCCGTCGCGGGCGCGCCCGCTCATCCGGGCGGTCTCCGCGTTCTTGCGGCCCTCCCCGGCGGCGACGAGCAGTTCCACCTCGGCGCCGACGAGCTTCTGGTTCTCCTCGAGGGTGATCTGTTCCTGCAACGCGATGAGACGCTCGTACCGTTCCTGGACGACGGCCTTGGGCAGCTGCTCGTCCATCTCCGCTGCCGGGGTGCCCGGACGCTTGGAGTACTGGAAGGTGTAGGCGCTGGTGAAGCGTGCCTGCCGGACCACGTCGAGGGTGTCCTGGAAGTCTTCCTCGGTCTCACCCGGGAAGCCCACGATGATGTCGGTGGTGATGGCCGCGTGCGGCATCGCGGTGCGGACCTTGTCGATGATCCCCAGGAACCGCGACTTCCGGTAGGAGCGGCGCATCGCCTTCAGCACGCGGTCCGATCCGGACTGCAGCGGCATGTGCAGCTGGGGACACACGTTGGGGGTCTCGGCCATCGCCTCGATGACGTCGTCGGTGAATTCGGCCGGGTGCGGAGACGTGAACCGCACCCGCTCGAGCCCGTCGATCTCTCCGCACGCGCGCAGCAGCGCGGCGAACGCGCCGCGGTCGCGGGGCTGGTCGGGATCGGCGAAGGACACGCCGTACGCGTTGACGTTCTGCCCGAGCAGGGTGACCTCGACGACGCCCTCGTTCACCAGTGCCTGCACCTCGGCCAGGATGTCGCCGGGGCGCCGGTCGACCTCCTTGCCGCGCAGCGCGGGCACGATGCAGAACGTGCAGGTGTTGTTGCATCCCACCGAGATGGACACCCAGCCCGCGTATGCCGACTCCCGCTTGGCGGGCAGCGTCGACGGGAACGCCTCCAACGCGTCGAGGATCTCGACCTCGGCCCGCTGGTTGTGGCGGGCCCGGTCCAGCAATGCCGGGAGCGAACCGATGTTGTGGGTGCCGAACACGACGTCCACCCACGGCGCCTTCTTCACGACGACGTCGCGGTCCTTCTGCGCCAGGCACCCGCCGACCGCGATCTGCATGTCGGGGTTCTGTTCCTTCGCAGGCGCGAGGTGGCTCAGGTTGCCGTACAACTTGTTGTCGGCGTTCTCCCGCACCGCGCAGGTGTTGAAGACGACGAGGTCGGGCGCCTGCCCCGCGGCCGCCTTCGTGTAGCCGGCGTCCTCGAGGAGCCCCGACAGCCGCTCGGAGTCGTGCACGTTCATCTGGCAGCCGTACGTGCGCACCTCGTAGCTGCGGGGAGGGGTCTGGTCGATCGTGTCCACGTATGCCAGGGTACGGCCCGCGCCAGATCGCCTCGTCGCGGCCGGTGTGCGCCCGGACACACGCTCGAAGCCGGACAGTAAAGTTTCCGTGACATCCCGAGGATTCTCGGAGCAAATGGCAGGTGCTCCCGCTCCCAACACATAGGGTCATCGACTATGACGCAAGCCGACGACGCGACGCCGACACCCTCCACGGGCGCGGCCCCGTCCATGATCTCGATGAAATCGGTGAACAAACACTTCGGCGCCCTCCACGTCCTCCGGGAGATCGACCTCGAAGTCCCTCGCGGACAGGTCGTGATCGTCCTCGGACCGTCCGGCTCGGGTAAGTCGACGCTGTGCCGCACCATCAACCGCCTCGAGCCCATCGACTCCGGTGAGATCGCGGTGGACGGGAAGGTACTACCGGCCGAGGGCAAGGCCCTGGCGGCGCTGCGCGCCGACGTGGGCATGGTGTTCCAGTCGTTCAACCTGTTCGCCCACAAGACGATCCTCGAGAACGTGATGCTCGCACCGGTCAAGGTGCGGAAGAAGAGCAGCGCCGACGCGAAGGCGAGGGCCTACGAGCTTCTCGAGCGGGTCGGCATCGCCAACCAGGCGGACAAGTACCCGGCGCAGTTGTCGGGCGGTCAGCAGCAGCGAGTCGCAATCGCACGCGCACTCGCCATGAACCCCAAGGTCATGCTGTTCGACGAGCCGACGTCCGCACTCGACCCGGAAATGGTCAACGAGGTTCTGGACGTCATGACCTCACTCGCCAAGGACGGCATGACCATGCTCGTGGTGACCCACGAGATGGGCTTCGCCCGCAAGGTCGGCCACCGTGTTCTCTTCATGGCCGACGGCCAGATCGTCGAGGACGCCGAGCCCACCACGTTCTTCACCGCTCCCAAATCCGAGCGCGCGAAGGACTTTCTCGGCAAGATTCTCAGCCACTGACCCGAAGGAGCGCCGCTGCGGTGCTCTCTCGGTCGACCGTGCTCCACACGCAACACCCGTCATTTCAATTGGAGGAACTCGATGAGGATCAATCGCTCGATTCGCGTGGGAATCGGCGTCATGGCGCTCGCCGTCGTCGCATCTGCCTGTGGCGGAGGTGAAGAGAAGAGCGCATCCCAGAGCGCGTCGGAGGGCAAGCTCACGGTCGGAATCAAGTACGACCAGCCCGGCCTCGGATTGCGCAACCCCGACGGTTCCTTCAGCGGCTTCGACGTCGAGGTGGCCGAATACGTGGCCGGCAAGCTGGGTGTCGCGCCCGAGAACATCGAGTTCAAGGAGTCCCCGTCGGCTCAGCGCGAGACGTTGATCCAGAACGGTGAGGTCGACTACATCGTCGCCACCTACTCGATCACCGACGCCCGCAAGGAGAAGGTCGACTTCGCCGGGCCGTACTTCATCGCCGGACAGTCGCTCCTGGTGAAGTCCGACAACACCGACATCACCGGCCCCGATTCGCTCAACGGCGGAAAGAAGCTGTGCTCCGTCACCGGGTCCACCCCGGCGCAGAAGGTCAAGGACACGTACGCGCAGGACGTGCAGCTGCAGGAATTCGACACGTACTCGGCGTGCGTCGAGGCACTGCGTAACGGTGCGGTGGACGCCGTCACCACCGACGACATCATCCTCGCCGGCTACGCGGCGCAGTACCCCGGCGAGCTGAAGGTGGTCGGCGCGCCGTTCACCGAAGAGCGCTACGGCATCGGCCTGGCCAAGGGCGACGACGAGACCCGCGCCAAGATCAACGACGCCATCGACGCCATGATCGCGGACGGCTCGTGGGAGCGCGCGTTCAACGAGACCGTCGGCGCGTCGGGTTACCCGATCCCCGCCCCGCCGACCGTCGATCGGTACTGAGCTACTCACTCATCCGGGTCGGACGACTCCCCATTCGCGGAATCGTCCGGCCCGGTTCGACACCAACCACCGGTCACCTGGGGAGACGGTAAGTGGACCTACTGAGCAAATACAGCGATCAGCTGATCGACGCATTCTGGACGACGGTGCAACTCACCGCGTTCTCGGCTGTCGGTGCTCTGATACTCGGCACCATCCTCGCGGCGATGCGGGTGTCACCGATCCCGGTCGCGCGTGGCGTCGGCACGGCGTACGTGACGATCTTCCGCAACACTCCCCTGACGCTCATCATCATCTTCTGCTCCTTCGGGCTCTTCCAGACGATGGGCGTCAAGCTCGCCCCCGAGCAGTCGCCGACGTTCTTCGAGGAGAACAACTTCCGGCTCGCCGTGCTCGGCCTCAGCGTCTACACCGCAGCGTTCGTCTGCGAGTCGCTGCGGTCCGGTATCAACACGGTGCACGTCGGACAGGCGGAGGCGGGCCGGTCGCTCGGCCTCACGTTCTCCCAGAATCTGCGGTTGATCGTGCTGCCGCAGGCTTTCCGCGCGGTCACCGCCCCACTCGGTAGTGTGCTGATCGCCTTGACCAAGAACACGACGATCGCCTCGGTGATCGGCGTGGCGGAGGCGTCGCTCCTGATGAAGGAAATGATCGAGAACGAGGCCGCCATCTTCGTCGTCGGTGGCATCTTCGCGCTCGGCTTCGTGATCCTGACCCTGCCGATGGGGCTTCTCTTCGGATACCTGAGTAAGCGATTCGAGGTTGCACGATGAGCAATGCCGCCACCGTCCTCTACGACGCACCGGGTCCGAAGGCGAAGAACATCTATCGCCTGATCTCGGTCGTGGTCGCTGTCGCGCTACTGGGAATCGGCTACCTCGTCTACGCCGCGCTCGACGACAAAGGTCAGCTGACGGCGGCGAAATGGGATCCGTTCCTCGAATCGACGTCGTGGACGACATATCTGATCCCCGGTATCCGCGGCACCCTCGTGGCAGCCGCCGTATCGATCCTGTTCGCGTTGATCCTCGGCGCGATCCTCGGCATCGGACGCCTGTCGAACCACCGGCCGGTGCGATGGGTCGCCGGCGGGATCGTCGAATTGTTCCGCGCCATCCCGGTACTGATCCTGATGATCTTCTCGTACCAGCTGTTCGCCGAGTACGAGGTCTTCAAATCGAAATACCTTGCGCTCGCCGCGGTCATCGTGGGCCTCACGCTGTACAACGGCTCGGTGATCGCCGAAATCGTCAGGGCAGGCATCAATTCGCTCCCCAAGGGGCAAAGCGAGGCCGCCATGGCGCTGGGTATGCGCAAGGGCCAGGTCATGGGCACCATCCTGCTTCCGCAGGCCGTCACGGCGATGCTCCCGGCGATCATCTCTCAGATGGTGGTGGCCTTGAAGGACTCCGCGCTCGGTTACCTCATCGGCTACGTCGAAGTGGTGCGGTCCGGTCAGCAGCTCGGTGCGTTCTACGGCAACTACCTTCCCGCCCTGATCGTGGTGGCGATCATCATGATCGTCCTCAATTACACGCTCACCGTGGTGGCGACCAAGGTGGAGAAGCGACTCCGGGCCAGCCGCAAGGGCGGAGGCCCCAAGGGGGCCGTTCCCGAGCTTCCGGCGGTGTCGGTTCCGGGTATGGACATCACCGACAAGCGGTTGTGATGTGACATTCGCCCCGAAATAGCACTGCGGTCGGACGGGAACTCTGTTCCGTCCGACCGCAGTGGTGTCGTCTCGTCGGTGTTGTCGACGTCTCGTCAGTGTTGTCGTCGTCTCGTCAGGTCTCGTCGAACAGGCCGTCGGTTTCCGCACCCGCGCGATCGAGTTGTTCCTTGACCACCTCGAACGCCATGCCCTGGGGGAATCCGCGGCGCGCGAGCATCGACACCAGTCGGCGGACCGCCCGGTCCCGATCGTCCGCGGACACCGTCCGCAGTTTCTTCTCGACCAGTTCGGTGGCTCGCGCTCGTTCGTCTTCGCTGTCGATCTGAGCGAGCGCCTCGGTGGCGTCTTCCTGACCGATGCCCTTGCGGCGCAGTTCCAGTGCGAGCGCACGTTTCCCCTTGCCGGAGTACGTGTGCCGCGAATGCACCCATTGCTGGGCGAAGTCGGCGTCGTTGACGAGTCCGACCTCGGTGAGGCGATCCAGCACACGCTCAGCGATCTCGGGCGAGTAGCCCTTCTTCGCCAGACGCTCGGCCAATTCCGCTCGGCTCCGGGCACGGTCCGTCAAGAGACGCAGGCACAAATCCTTGGCCTGCGTCTCCGTCCCACCTTCGCCCGTCGGACGCACGGCGGCGCCCTAGAATTCGACCGGGGCGGCGTCATCCGTAGCAGCAGTGACGTCGGCGCCGATTCCGAGCTTTTCCTTGATCTTCTTCTCGATCTCGTCCCGGATGTCGGTGTTCTCCAACAGGAACTTGCGGGCGTTTTCCTTGCCCTGTCCCAGCTGGTCGCCTTCGTAGGTGTACCAGGAACCCGACTTACGGATGAACCCGTGCTCGACACCCATGTCGATCAGCGAGCCTTCCTTGCTGATTCCCAGGCCGTAGAGAATGTCGAACTCTGCCTGCTTGAACGGCGGCGCAACCTTGTTCTTGACCACCTTGACGCGGGTACGGTTACCCACCGCGTCGGTGCCGTCCTTCAGGGTCTCGATCCGCCTCACGTCGAGGCGCACCGACGAGTAGAACTTCAATGCCTTACCACCGGTGGTGGTTTCGGGGGAACCGAACATGACGCCGATCTTCTCGCGCAGCTGGTTGATGAAGATCGCGGTGGTGCCGGAATTGCTGAGCGCACCGGTCATCTTACGGAGCGCCTGGCTCATCAGACGCGCCTGCAGACCCACGTGGCTGTCGCCCATCTCACCCTCGATCTCGGCGCGCGGGACCAGAGCAGCCACGGAGTCGACCACGAGGATGTCGAGGGCGCCGGAGCGGATCAGCATGTCTGCGATCTCCAGCGCCTGCTCACCGGTGTCGGGCTGCGACACCAGCAGCGCGTCGGTGTCGACGCCGAGCTTCTGGGCGTAGTCGGGGTCGAGCGCGTGCTCGGCGTCGATGAACGCGGCGATGCCGCCGGCCGCCTGGGCGTTGGCGACCGCGTGCAGAGCCACGGTGGTCTTACCCGAGGACTCCGGGCCGTAGATCTCGACGACACGGCCGCGGGGCAGCCCGCCGATGCCGAGGGCGACGTCCAGCGCGATGGAGCCGGTCGGGATGACGGCGATGGGCTGACGGACACCTTCGCCCAGGCGCATCACCGAGCCCTTGCCGAAGTTCTTGTCGATCTGCGCCAGCGCGAGGTCGAGCGCCTTGTCTCGATCGTGTGCCTGTGGTGCCATCGTCGTCCCCATTCCTCGAGTCTCATCAGTGATCTGCGGTCAGGTTAGATCCAGGTACCGACAAGAACCGTGACCACCGAACATCCCCAGCGTAGGGGAACGTGTGTTCGATATCTGCGGTCGGTCCGTTCGACACGCCGGATTTCTACCGGCGCTGCGGCGGGACGTCGAACTCGACGCAGAGTTCACGCCACACCTCGCGGGGTTCCCGGCCGTCCTCGATGGCTTCGGCGGCGGTCTTGCCCCCGAGACTGAGCAGCACGTGGTCGACGAGCAGCGCGTCGCCGCGCATCTGCCCGAACTCTTCGCGGACGAGTTGGTGAAATTCGGTCAGTCGCACACGTCCACGCTAGCCGAACCGCGTGCCGGGCCCTCACCGCAGCGCGGCGCGGCACACCTCCACCGCATCGGTGACATCCGCGATGCTCCGCGCGGCCCGCTGCGCGGCGTCCGCGTGGGCACCGTTCGAGAGCACCTGTTCGACTGCCGCGCGGAGGGCTTCCGCGCTCGGGGGACGCACCACGACGGCGCTCCCCTGCCGCGCGGCCCGGTTCGCGAGTTCCCACTGATCGCCGCCGCCGGGAACCACCACCGCCGGAACCCCTGCGAGCAGGGCCTTGGCCAGCATTCCGTGTCCGCCGCCGCAGACGACGGCCGAGGCCTCGCGCAGCATCGCGTCCTGACGGCCGAGACCAGCTCGCGCCCAGGGCGGAACCGTGGCCGGCGATCCGTCGAGTATCGACGCGATCACACGAACACCTGCCCCGTCGAGCCCCGCGAGCGTCGTCTCGAGCATGCCCTCGGCGCCGGTGAATGCAGTCGACGGAGCCACCATGACCAGAGGATCGGCGCCGTCCGGCGGTTCGAGCACCTCGTTCGTCGGTTCCCACAGCAGCGGCCCGACCACGTGCGCCTCGGCGGGCCAGTCCGGTCGTGGCACCTCGAGCGCGGGGAGTGTCGCGATCAGCCGCCGAACGGGCCCCGGGTCCTTCGCAGGCAGTCCGACGCCGACCCGGGCCTCGGAGCGTTGCCGCTCACCCTGCCGGATCGACCGCGCCGTCGCGGTACGCATGAGCGTGTCGCGGAGCCTGCCCCGAATTCCCACACCCGGGGCCAAACCGCTTCCGATGGGCGGCAACCCCTTGGACGCGGCGTAGAGCGGGTGCGGGGACAGCTCGACCCACGGGATCCCCAGCCGCTCCGCGGCCATGCCCCCGCCGGCGGTGAGGATGTCCGAGACGACGAGGTCGGGTCCCATCGCGCGCAGGTCGGGGAGCAACTCGGTGGAGATGTGCGCGGCGCGGGCGTGAATGCGCGCGCCCGCATCGAGGTCGTCGTCCGTCGGGCGGGGCGCGAGACCTTTCAGCAACTCGGCAGGCACACCGGCCGCCCGTGCGGGCTCGACCCACCGTGTACCTGTGAACAGGACCGGATCGTCTCCGGCCTCGATGAAGGCGAGGCACAACGCAAGGGCAGGGAAGGCATGTCCGGGATCAGGCCCGGCGACCACGGCGACTCGCACGAACCACAGAGTGTCACACGGTCGGCGTCACCGTTTCTCGAACACGGCTTCGGCGGCGGCGAGGGACCGCGCACGGTCGGCGGGGACGAGTCCGATCCGGGTGCGCCGGTCGAGTAGGTCGTCGACGTCGAGTGCCCCCTCGTGAGTCACCGCGAACTCGAGCTCGGCGCGGCTCACGTCCACACCCTCGGCGATCGGCGCCAGCAGTTCGGGGTCGGCGGCGGCGATCAGCGCCGCCTCCGTTCCGTAGCGGGCGAGCAGCGCCGGCGGGGCCGAGACCTTCCGCAGCGCTTCGGGTGTCGCGGCACCGACGAGCGGCAGGGCCCGCGTCCGGCACGGGCCCGCGTCGAGTCCTGCCACCTCGACCGCGGCGTCGACGGCGTCCTCCGCCATCTTGCGATAGGTGGTGAGCTTGCCGCCGACCACGCTGACGAGACCCGTGTCCGAACGCAGGATGGCGTGATTGCGCGAGAGGTCCGCGGTGGATCCGTCCCCGGTGTCGAGCAGAGGTCGCAGCCCGGCGAAGGTCCCGACAACGTCCGAGCGCTGCAACGGAACCTCGAGCGCGGTGTTGACCGTGTCGAGAAGGAAGTCGATCTCCTGCTCCGACGCCACCGGGACGTCCGGAACGGGTCCCGGCGCCGCCTCGTCGGTCAAGCCGAGGTACACGCGGCCGAGCTGTGCGGGCAGCGCGAAGACGAAGCGATTGGTCTCACCGGGGATCGGAACCGTGAGCGCCGCGGTCGGGTTCCCGAGCCGCTCGGCCGGGAGCACCAGATGTGTGCCGCGACTGGGCCGCAGCGTGATCCCGGGATCGATCTCACCCGACCACACGCCCGCCGCGTTGACCACGGCGCGCGCCGTGATCGGCAGTTCCGAGCCGGTCAGCTCGTCGCGCAGGGTCGCGGACGTCCCGGTCACGTCGTACGCGCCCGTCCGGGTGAGCACCTTCGCACCGTGGAGCGCGGCGGTGCGCGCGAGGGACACCACGAGTCTGGCGTCGTCGATGAGCTGGCCGTCGAATGCCATCAGGCCGCCGCGCAGGCCTTCCCGCCGCACCGCGGGGGCGAGTTCGACTACCCGGTCGGCCCGGACCGACCGGGATCGAGGCAGGACCGACGACGGCGTGCGAGCACTTGCACGCAGCAGATCACCTGCCAGGAAGCCCGTGCGGACGAGGGACTTGCCGAACAGCGTCGTCGAATCGAGAACGGGCACGAGCTGCGGGAGCGCCCGGACGAGGTGGGGGGCGGTGCGGGTCATGAGGATTCCGCGTTCGACCGCGCTCTCGCGGGCGATGCCGACGTTGCCCGATGCCAGATACCGCAGCCCGCCGTGGGCGAGTTTCGAACTCCACCGGCTGGTCCCGAACGCGAGATCCCGCTTCTCCACGAGCACGACGTCGAGGCCGCGTGACGCCGCGTCGAGCGCGACGCCGACACCGGTCACTCCGCCGCCGATCACCAGCACGTCGACGACTGCACCGTCCGACAGCCGGTCGAGTTCGCGCGCCCTTCGCGCGGCGTTCAGAGCCGACGAGCGGCTCACGGGCGGCGTGTTCGGGTGGTTCACCGGTCTCCTCGTTCTGTCGGGTGGTTGCCGGCGGCGTCCGGTGCCAGGTAGGCGCCGACAGCGTGCCGGAGTTGCTCCGTCAGGGCGTCGCCGGGAAGTTCCTCGACCACCATCACGGCCGACTGGACCGCGGACTGCGCGATGAGCAGGACCATCGTGGCGATCTGACGGCTGTCCCCGGCGCGGATCGAGCCTTGGTCCTGACCCGTCGACACCGCGAACGCAACCTGGTCGATGATCGCCCGCTGGCTCGTGCCCAGCCGCTCGAGGATGTAGGTGGTGAACAGTTCCTGATCCGAACGCAGGATCTTCACGAACAGCGGATGGTCGCGCACCTCGGTGGACACGTGGACCACGGCGTCGACCAGCTGGCGGTGGACCGATTCCTCGGCGGAGAATTCGGGCATCACGGCAGCGATCTCGCGGGTCATGAGATCGGCGACGACGGCCCTGGTGTCGGACCAGCGCCGGTAGACGGTCGGCCTGCTGACGCCTGCGCGCCGGGCGACCTCCGCCAGTGTGGTGCGGCGCAGTCCGAAATCGAGGATGCACGAGCGTGCGGCGTCGAGAATGGAGTCCTCGACGCTCGCTGAGGTGTCGTCACGCGACGGAGAATTACGGATAGACATTGTGTGTAACACCGTAACGCATGAATCCCCTGCCGGCACCGAACCGGTACTCGAAGCACATCGCCAGGCGCACGATGCCCGCCCCACTCCCCCGACCTCGGGGATGTGAGCAGCGCAGACGCGATCAGAGGGCGAGTCGACAGCAAGATTCCGCGCGTCGGAGAAAAGCAGAGGGCAACCACTCAATTATTCGGATAATTTTTGTATTCCGTCCGGGTCGGATTCTTTTCCATCAGACCGGAGCGTCGCCACGTTCGTTCTCGGTCGCGACCTCAGCCGAAGAAGTAGAGCTCGAATCCCACCGCGCGTTCGGCGTCGAATCCCGGTTGCGGCCCGGTCACCATCTCGACCTGGGCCCTCGCCTGCTGCCCCACCGGGACGTCGCTGAGCGCTTCGAGATAGCGGGTGTGCTCGGCCAGCGAGAGCACCGCCCGATCCACGGTGTGGGTGACATCCACCGCGTGGGTGGGGGTCATCGTGTTGACGGCGACCCAGCGGACACCGCGCCACGGCGGTAGCCCCGACTCCCCCAGCTCGGGAAAGATCCATTCGTTCGCGGCGTCCGCGGTGGCGTCGAGAACGGAACGGCCGAGTGCGCGGTGGTCCGCGCTGTTCAGCTGGCCGGGCCCCCACGTGTCCGCGAAGTTCGCCGTCACCACGAGATCCGGGCGATGACGACGGATCGCCGTCGCAAGGTCGCGGCGGAGCGCGAGACTCTCCACGAGAGTGCCGTCGGGGTACCCGAGGAACTCGACGTCGGTCACTCCCACCATGGCTGCGGAACGCCGCTCCTCCGCCTCCCGGAGCGGGCCCGACTCCGCGGGGTGCAGGCCCGCGATCCCCGCTTCCCCGCTGGTGGCGAGCACGTAGCGGATGTCCTTGCCCTGCTCGGTCCAGCGCGCCACGGCCGCCGCTGCGCCGTATTCGATGTCGTCGGGGTGCGCGACGACGACGAGCCCACGATGCCAGTCCTCGGGTACCGGTTCCATGGGTAGAGCATGCCTGTCAGCTCCGCGTGATGTCCGATTTCTCGCCGGATCCGGACATCGCCTTGATCAACAGGTACACGCCGAACACCACGGCGCTGACCACGAGAATCCAGAACAGACCCTTGACGAGGGCACCGACGACCGCCAATGCGATCCAGATCGCCGCGACCGCCAGAACAATCTTCCAGAACATGATTTCCTCCACTCACGTCTCCCCGATCGATTTCTGCGCCCGACATCTGGTCGACCCCACTTATCGGGTTCGCACACCAGCGTGGCACGGCGGAGCGGGTAAATCACCAGGTCAGCGTAAAGATCAGGGAAAGATCAGGGTTCTCCCCCACACGATGTACCGAAAGTCACCGGACCGGTCGATCGACGACATCAGCGGTAGCGGCGAACGATGTCGTCGATCTCACCGAGAGCCGCCGCGAGGCCGGCGAGCTTTTCCGTCGCAGACACCAGTTCTGCACGTTCGTACGCCAGTTCGCCGACGGCACTCGTGGTTCCGGGAACGGCGACCTCGGCGGCAGCGGCCACCAGTTCTTCGAACTGGTCGACGCCGTCGTCTAGTTGCGCGGCTGCGGAGGTGATCGCCCGGTGGAGCGGTGCGGCCGCGGCACGGCTGCCCTGGGCGGCGTCCTCCATGGACGTGATGTCGAGGGCGACCGCCTGCAGGGCGGCTGCCGCGGAGCGGGCCGTGGCGTGGGTGTCCTCGATGTCCTCACCGCTGATCGTCCCGGACCGGGACAGCACACCGAGGATGCCGTGCAGTGCGCGCTCGCTGTGCACGAGTCGTTCCATCGGCTCGCGGGCGGCCGAGGACGGCGCCGGAAGGACCCGGCGGGCAGGCAGGCCCGGTGGCAACGTCACGGCGTCGAGCTTGCGGTATCGGCTGACGGCCAGCACGGCGGGGACCGCGAACACGACGGCGCCGCCGCCGGCCATCAGCATCGACCACTCCGGCGCGGCCATCAGAGCGAGACCGGCGGCACCGGTGGCAGAGGACCCGGACACGATGCCGTAACGCTTCGCGCGACGCCTGGCCCGCCGCTTTTTCCGCAGCAGACGTTCCCGGGGGTCGCGCCACTTCTGTGCTGCGTCCGCGACGGACTCACCGGCGTCACGCAGCGCGCCCTGGATCCCGGCGAGTCCGGACACGACAGTGGCCGACCGGACTGCGCGTCCAGGTCGGCCACGTCGGGTGGAACTCATGCGAATACTGTTCGGCTACTACGCAGTGCCGGCCTGGCCCGCTGCCGGCGGCTGCTTGTCGAGGTTCGGGTTTGCTGCCGGGGTCGCGGGCGCGTTGGCGGCACCGCCGGACGGCAGGGCGTCGCCCTTCATCGAGGCCCGGATCTGCTCGAGCCTGCTGTGTCCGGCCATCTGGATGCTCGCCTGCTGCACCTCCATCATGCGGCCCGACACCGAGTTCTGTGCCAGCTCGGCGGAACCGAGGGCGTCGGCGTAGCGGCGCTCGATCTTGTCGCGCACGGCATCGAGACTGGGCGTGTTGCCGGGAGCCGAGAGGGTGCTGTCCATGGAGCGCAGCGACTCGCTGACCCGTTCCTGCATCTTGGCCTGCTCGAGCTGGCTGAGCAGCTTGGTGCGCTCCGCGACCTTGGACTGCAGAGCCATCGCGTTCTGCTCCACGGCCTTCTTCGCCTGTGCGGCCGCCTGCAGCGACTGGTCGTGCAGCGCCTTGAGGTCTTCGACGCCCTGCTCGGCGGTGACGAGCTGCGCGGCGAACGCCTCGGCGGCGTTGGTGTACTGGATAGCCTTCTCGGTGTCGCCCGCGGCCTGGGCCTGGTCGGCCAGGTTGACGGCCTGACGGGCGTTGGCGTTGAGCTTCTCCACCTCGTCGAGCTGCCGGCTGAGCTTCATCTCGAGCTGGCGCTGGTTGCCGATGACCGACGCGGCCTGCTGCGACAGAGCCTGGTGCTGGCGCTGCGCATCCTCGATCGCCTGCTGAATCTGAACCTTGGGGTCAGCCTTCTCATCGATCTTGGAATTGAAGAGCGCCATCAGGTACTTCCATCCCTTGACGAAAGGATTAGCCATGGGTTTGATCCTGCCTCCATCTGTTGCGCCGCGCGATGCGCGACCCGATACGCGACCGTCACGCACCGGAACAAGGGCTGCGCCCCGACTGCCTGTCTGCCCCGCCGACAACGAGACCGGCGGTTAACTGAAATCTATCGGTTCGGCACGGGTGTTGCTACGCGGCAGCCAGCGCCTGCGCGGGTGCAGGGATGACCACCCGGGTGTCGCGAGCGATGGTCGTCGAACCCGGTCGTGCGCTCGCGGCGGGAGCCTCGGCGGGCGCGGATTCGACGGCGTGCCGGTCGGTGTCCGCACGCTTGGCCGAAGAACCGTCGGACAGCGATTCGCTGACGTCGACGAGCACATCGGAGAGTGGGACCTCCAGCGCGTCGCAGATCGCCGCCAGGAGCTCACTCGAGGCTTCCTTGCGCCCTCGTTCGACCTCGGACAAGTATCCGAGGCTCACACGAGCACTGTTGGAGACCTCACGCAGGGTCCGGCTCTGCGAAACGCGCGTACGCCGAAGACTGTCACCGATTGCCTCACGCAATAGCAGCGCCATCTCGCTCCTCCTTCATCCGTCACCTGTCTCGCCTATCTCAACGCGCGAACAGGACCGATTGGTTCCCGACCTTAGCCTGCGGATGTTTCCTGCACACGATCGAGGAGTCCCGACACGGCGGCGGAAACCGCAGATTTACGGATCTGCCACCGGTCCCCGGTCAATCCGAGCTCGCGGACGGCCGTTCCGGATGCCCCGGAAATGCTCAGGAACACGGTGCCGACCGGGTGTCCGTCCTGCATGTCGGGGCCGGCGACACCGGTCAGTCCGACGCCCCAGTCGGCGCCGCAGCGGGCGCGGGCCCCGTCCGCGAGTGCGCGTGCCGTGGATGCCGCCACGGGCCCGTCCGCGGCCAGTCGGGTGGGATCGACCCCGGCGAGGGTGGCCTTCAGGTCGGTGGCGTAGACGACGAGCCCGCCGCGGAGCACGTTGCTGGCGCCGGGCACTCCGGCGATGGTCGCGGTGAGCAGTCCCGCGGTGAGCGATTCCGCGGTGGCCACCGTCTCGCCGCGGTCGGTGAGCACGGCAACCAGGTCACCGGCCCGCGTGCCGTCCACCAGTGGGTCAGTCATGCCCCGGTGCCCGCGTTCGCCTCGACCTTGTGCACGCCGGCTCGCAGGCGGACCGCCTGCACGACGTAGTCCAGCCCGGTCACCACCGTCAGCAGCACGGCGGCGCCCATCAGAATCCAGCCGGCGACCTCGAACCCGTCGGGCAGCGGCAGCAGGTAGTAGCCGATCGCGATCGTCTGCACGAGAGTCTTGAGCTTGCCGCCCCGGCCCGCGGGAATGACGGCGTGTCGCAGGACCGCAAATCGGAGCAGCGTGATGCCCAGCTCCCGGACCGCGATCACCACCGTCACCCACCAGGGCAGGTCTCCGAGGATCGACAGCCCCACGAGGGCCGCTCCGATCAGCGCCTTGTCCGCGATGGGATCGGCGAGTTTGCCGAAATCGGTGACGAGGCCGTACTTGCGGGCGAGTTGCCCGTCGATCCGGTCGGTGATGGCCGCGACGGCGAACACGCCGGTGGCGATCAGGCGCCACGTCGTCGAGTGTCCGTCGCCGACGAACAGCACGACCAGGAAGACCGGAACCAGCAGGATCCGGAGAATCGTCAGGATGTTCGCGATGTTCAGAAGAGGTACGGCCGTCTCACTCGCAGGCTCCACCGACGGGTCCGGGGCCGCCGGTTGGCCGGCGGCCGTCCAATCCTCGCGCTGCGTGCTCATCGGAGCACCGCAGCGGAGAACTGCACCCCGGGACGCAGCGGGGAGTGGGGAGGAATCGTAGGTCGTACCGGCACGTGCCTAAGAATATCGGTACGGCCGTTGGCTAATGTTCACGACATGACTTCTCGGACGCCGGACACCGCCGACAATCAGCTGATCGTGCGGCGAGCACGAACCTCCGACGTTCCCGAGATCAAGCGCCTGATCGACATCTACTCCGGCAAGATCCTGCTCGAGAAGAACCTCGTGACCCTGTACGAATCCGTCCAGGAGTTCTGGGTGGCCGAACGCGACGGCAACGTGATCGGTTGTGGCGCAATGCACGTGCTCTGGGCCGACCTCGGCGAGGTACGCACGATCGCGGTCGATCCGTCGGCCAAGGGCCAGGGTGCGGGACACCACGTGGTGGCCAAGTTGATCGAGGTCGCGCGGGAACTCGAACTCGAGCGTCTCTTCGTTCTCACGTTCGAGGTCGACTTCTTCGGCAAGCACGGATTCGTCGAAATCGACGGCACACCCGTGACCGCCGAGGTCTACGCCGAGATGTGCCGCTCGTACGACACCGGTGTCGCCGAATTCCTCGATCTGAGCTACGTCAAGCCGAACACCCTCGGCAATACCCGAATGCTTCTCACCCTCTGAAATCCCAGTGCGTGAGACAGAAGTGCCCTGATCCCATTTTTGTTCGACGAACCCGTCCCGAGAGAGCGAGAACATGTCCCTGTTCGTAGTGGAGTACACGTATTCGGCCGACACCGTCGCAGGACGCGACGAGCATCGCCCCGCCCACCGCGAGTGGCTCGGTGAGCTCGCCGAGCGGAAGACCGTCGTGTCGTCCGGCCCGTTCGCCGACGGCAGCGGCGCATTCATCATCGTCGACGCCGCCGACGCGGAGACCGTGGAACTGCTCTTCACCCACGACCCGTTCGCCCGCAACGGACTCGTGGCGGCCTCGCGGATCGTGGAATGGGTTCCGGTACTCGGCGAATTCAGTTCCTGACTCGCCGAGCACCGGACACCCTCGAGCACGACGTCCGGCGGACCTACTTCACCGGCGTCGTGTTCCGCGTCTTGAGAAGGCTGGCGACGGTGGTCACTGCCAGCACACCGATGATGACGGCGAGCGAGAACATCGTGGACACCTCCGGTACGGCCACGTGCTCGCCGCCGTTGATGAAGCCCAGCGTGTTCTCGTGCAGGGCGTGCAGCACGAGCTTGACACCGATGAACGCGAGAATGATCGACAGGCCGTACGACAGGTACACCAGGCGGTCCAGCAGGCCGCCGATGAGGAAGTACAACTGACGCAGACCCATCAACGCGAACGCGTTGGCCGTGAAGACCAGGTATGGCTCCTGGGTGAGTCCGTAGATCGCGGGAATCGAGTCGAGTGCGAACAGCACGTCGGTGAAGCCGATGGCGACCAGCGCGAGCAGTAGCGGCGTCACGACGCGCTTGCCGTTGATCCGCGTGACGAGCTTGTCGCCGTCGTAGGTGTCCGTGGTGGGGAGGATCTTCTTCGCGACGGCGACGATCTTGCTGTCGCGCTCCTCCTCCACCTCCTTCTCGTGCCCGTGATCACGTACCAGCGTGTACGCGGTGTAGATGAGGAACGCACCGAACAGGTAGAACACCCAGCTGTAGGCGTTGATCGCCGCGGCACCGACCCCGATGAAGATGCCGCGCATCACCAGTGCCATCACGATGCCGATCAGCAGTACCTTCTGCTGGTACTCCCGCGGCACCGCGAATGTTCCCATGATGATGACGAACACGAAGAGGTTGTCGACCGACAACGCCTTCTCGGTGACGTAACCGGCGAAATACTCGCCGCCGTACTGACTTCCCCACAACCACATCACGACCAGGCCGAACAGGATCGCGACACCGATGTAGACCGACGACCAGAACGCCGACTCGCGGAAGGTGGGGGCGTGCGGGGTGCGCACGTGCGCGAAGAAGTCGAAGACGAACAGTCCGAGAATCACCACACAGGTGATGACCCAGACCAGCGGTGACACATGCATGAACACAGACCTCCGGTAGACCTAGCGGGTACCGGAGGTCTCTCCCGCCGCCGGAACCTTGTGTCCGCGCGACTGACAGCACCGGATCGGCAATGGTGCCGATCGTGTTGACGATGCTGTCACAGAGGTGGGGATACTCCCCTCCAATTCGGTGACCATTCAACCACACTGCGCGAGAATCGCCCATTTCGGACACGCGCACCGCGCCCTACTCTTGATCGGACGGCGCCTCGTTCGGGTCGCCGCCGCGGATCGACCACAACAGACCGTCGAGTTCCTCGGGCTTGATGAGCACGTCACGGGCTTTCGAGCCCTCGCTGGGGCCCACCACTCCCCTGGTCTCCATCAGGTCCATCAGGCGGCCGGCCTTGGCGAAACCGACACGCAGTTTGCGCTGCAGCATCGACGTGGACCCGAACTGGCTGGAGACGACGAGTTCCACCGCCTGCAGCAGCACGTCCATGTCGTCGCCGATGTCGGGATCGACGTCCTTCTTCTCCCCGACCTTGGCGGCGGTGACGCCGTCGGTGTACTCCGGCTCCGCCTGGTTCTTGCTGAAATCGACGACCGCGGAGATCTCCTCGTCGGTGATGAACGCACCCTGCAGGCGTGTCGGCTTGCCTGCGCCCATCGGCAGGAACAGCCCGTCACCCATACCGATCAGCTTCTCGGCGCCGGGCTGGTCCAGGATGACCCGGGAGTCGGTCAGCGACGACGTCGCGAAGGCGAGTCGTGACGGCACGTTGGTCTTGATCAGACCGGTCACGACATCCACCGACGGCCTCTGTGTGGCCAGCACGAGGTGGATACCGGCGGCGCGCGCCTTCTGGGTGATCCGCACGATCGCGTCCTCGACGTCGCGCGGCGCGGTCATCATGAGGTCCGCGAGTTCGTCGACGATGGCGAGGATGTACGGGTACGGCCGGTAGACCCGTTCGCTGCCGAGCGGCGCGGTGATCTCACCCGACTTCACCTTGGAGTTGAAGTCGTCGATGTGACGGACCCGGTTGGCCTGCATGTCCTGGTAGCGCTGTTCCATCTCCTCCACCAGCCAGGCCAGCGCGGCTGCGGCCTTCTTCGGCTGGGTGATGATGGGCGTGATGAGGTGCGGTATGCCCTCGTAGGGCGTCAACTCCACCATCTTGGGGTCGATGAGGATCATCCGCACTTCGTCGGGTGTCGCACGGGACAGCAGCGACACCAGCATCGAGTTCACGAAGCTCGACTTACCGGAACCGGTGGAACCGGCCACGAGCAGGTGCGGCATCTTCGCGAGGTTGGCGCTGACGAAGTTGCCCTCGATGTCCTTGCCGAGACCGATCACCAGCGGGTGGTGGTCCTTGCGGGTGCTCGGGGCGGTGAGCACGTCGGCGAGGCGCACCATCTCGCGGTCGGAGTTGGGGACCTCGATGCCGACCGCGGACTTGCCGGGGATGGGCGCGAGCAGGCGGACGTTGTCGGTGGCGACGGCGTACGCGATGTTGCGGGCGAGCGCGGTGATCTTCTCGACCTTCACGCCCGGTCCGAGTTCCACCTCGTAGCGGGTGACGGTCGGGCCGCGGGTGAATCCGGTGACGGCTGCGTCGATCTTGAACTGCTCGAGGACCTCGGTGATGGCCTCGATCATCGCGTCGTTGGCGGAACTGCGCTTCTTCGGCGGATCGCCCTCGATGAGCAGCGACGTCGGGGGCAGCGTGTAGTCGCCCTCGACGACCCGGTCGGTCACGAACTTGTCGACGTCGGGCAGCGGTTCCGGTTCGGGTTCCGGCTTGGGGGCGACGACCGGCTTGGCCTTGGCGCGCGCCGGTTTCGGCGCCGGCGCAGGCGCCGGGACGGGTTCCGTGGCGGGCTCGGTCTCCCACAGACCGAGCACCTCTGTCTTCGCGGTATCGCTGACGTCGTACTCGTCGGTGGGATAGTTGTCGGCCGGAACACCCCGGCCCCCGGTCGTGTAGTCGTCGACCGGGTAGCCGTCGGCGTCGAAGAGGGTGGGGTCGTATTCGCCGTCCTCGTAGTACTCGCTGTCGTAGTCGGCGTAGTGGTCGCGGCCGAACGACGTCCCGAAGTACGACTGCAGCTTGCCGGGCACCTCGCGGACCGTGGTTCCGGTCAGCAACAGGACACCGAACAGTGCCGCCATCAGCAGCAGCGGCGCGGCGAGCCACACGGTCAGGCCGTCCGTCAGTGGACCTCCCGCCGCGTACCCGACGAACCCGGCGCCGCGGGTCCTGCCCTCGGCGTCGGTGGGCGAACCGGTCGCGATGTGCCAGAGACCCAGGGCGGGCAGACCGACCAGCAGCGATCCCAGGACCAGCCTCGGCTGGATCTCGGGTTTCGGCTCGGTCCTTATCAGGATCACCGCGACGGCGACGCCGATCAGGGGCAGGACGCCGGACGCGCCACCGAACAACACACGGACTCCGGTCTCGATCCACTCGCCTACCGGACCGCCCGCGGAGAACCAGATTCCGCCGGCGACCACGACGCTGATCGCGATCAGCCCGAGCGCGATGCCGTCGCGCCGGTGGCCCTGTTCGATCTCGGCTGCCTTGCCGACGGTGCGGGTGGTGGCCCCGACGCCCTTGGCCATGAGCGACCAGCCGGCACCGATTCCCCGACCCACCGACTTCAGGGGGCCGGATGTAGACGATTTCTTTGAGGTGGACTTACGCGGAGTGCTGACCGTCCGGGTCGTACGGGACTTCGGCTTGGACGTGGTCGAGCCGCCTCGCACGCCCGTCCTCGCCGTGGAGGTCGTCGTGCTCGAACCGCGGGCGCTCGCCTTACCTGCCATGGTTCTCAGATTAGTCGCTATGGCACCTTCCGGACCATCCGCAACACCCGTAACACGGCGAGACCTGCGGTGAATGCCCTCAGAACCCCCGGTCGAGGGAGGTCACGGCGTCGATGTCGGCAGCCTCACCGTCGGTCTCGATGCGCACCTGGTCTCGGCCGAACGCGTGCAGGGCGAGTTCCGACGGTTCGCCGCGCAGGATCACCCGGCCGGCACCGGCCTTGCGGACGGTGGCCTGCTCCCCGGACGGCCGCTCGAGCACGACCGTCACCGGGGCGTGCCGGTAGCCGAGCTTTCCGACCTTGCGTGCGAGACCCCACAGCGCGTCCTGGCGCTCGTCGGGCAGGACCCGCGGCTCCCAGCCGTCGTGGGCGCGGCGCACATCCTCGTGGTGGACGAACATCTCCCCCAGGTTCACCTGTGCGTCCACCCAGTACATGGGCGACCACATCGGCGGACCCGACCGGACCTCGTCCAGCAGTCGGCTCCACGGACGCGTCGCCGTGTCGTTCTGGACGCGCTCCGTGTAGCCGGCGAGCCGACCCACGACGATGCCGGGGGCAGCGTCGAGGCGTCGTTCGCGCACGATCAGGTGGGCGGCCAGGTCCCGGTTGGTCCACGTCCCGCAGAGGGTCGGGGCGTCGGGACCGAATTCGGCCATCGAGTCGACGAGGGCGAGGCGTTCATCTCGGGCGAAGGTCACCCGTCCGAATCTACCTGCCGGAGAACTACTTGCCCTCGGCCGACGGTACCGCGATGACGGTCGGGACGATCATCGGCCGGCGACGGTACTTGTCCGCCACCCATTTGCCGACGACGCGCCGGATCGCCTGGGCGATGCGGTGGGCGTCGTTGATGCCCTCGGTGGCCAGGCGCAGGAGTTCCGCCTCGACCAGCTGCGCCGCGTCCTTGAGGGCCGTGGGGTCGTCGGAGAATCCGCGTCCGGACACCTCGGGGGTGCTGACCGCGCGTCCTGTGTGGTCGTCGATGACGACGTTGATGGCGATGAACCCGCCTTCGCCGAGGACCAGCCGGTCCGACAGCGTGGAGTCGCCGACGTCGCCGACGGACAGTCCGTCGACGTAGACGTGTCCGACGGGAACTTGCCCGACGATCTCGGCGAGACCGTCGACCATGTCGACCACCACCCCGTCCTCGGCGAGCACGATCCGGTCCTCCGGCACGCCGGTGGCCTTCGCGAGGGCGGCGTTGGCGCGCAGGTGACGCCATTCGCCGTGGACCGGCATGGCGTTGGTGGGCCGGACCGCGTTGTACAGGTACAGGAGCTCGCCCGCCGATGCGTGGCCGGAGACGTGCACCTTCGCGCTCTGCTGGGTGACGACGGTGGCGCCGCGCTTGGCGAGTCCGTTGACGACGGCGAACACGGAGTTCTCGTTGCCGGGGATCAGCGAGGACGCCAGCACGACGAGGTCGTTGGCCCGGATGTTGATCTGCCGGTGCTCACCGCGGGCCATCCGCGACAACGCCGACAGCGGTTCGCCCTGCGAGCCGGTGGAGATCAGGACGAGCCGGTCGTCGGGCAGGTTGGCCGCGGTGTCGATGTCGACCACCAGGCCGTCCGGCACGCTCAGATATCCGAGATCCTGCGCGATCTGCATGTTGCGGACCATCGACCGGCCCACGAACGCGACCCGCCGGTTGTACCGGTGGGCGACGTCGACCACCTGCTGGATGCGGTGCACGTGGCTGGCGAAGGACGCCACGATCACGCGCTGCTTCGCCTTGCCGATCACGTTGTCGAGCACTCCCCCGATCTCACGTTCGGGGGTGACGAAGCCTGGCACTTCGGCGTTGGTGGAGTCGACGAGGAACAGGTCGACACCCTCGTCGCCGAGACGGGAGAAGCCGGCGAGGTCGGTGAGCCTGCCGTCGAGCGGCAGCTGGTCGAGCTTGATGTCACCGGTGTGCAGCACGACTCCGGCGTCGGTCCGGATCGCGACGGCGATGGCGTCGGGGATCGAGTGGTTGACGGCGAAGTATTCGCACTCGAACGGACCGTGATCGGTGCGCTGCCCCTCGACGACCTCGACGAGGTTGGGGCGCTGGCGGTGCTCACGGCACTTGGCCGCGACGAGTGCGAGCGTGAACCGCGAACCCACCACGGGCAGATCCGGCCGCAGGCGCAGCAGGAACGGGATGGCGCCGATGTGGTCCTCGTGGCCGTGCGTGAGGACCACGGCCTCGACGTCGTCCATCCGGTCCTCGATGTGCCGGAAGTCCGGGAGGATCAGGTCGACACCCGGCTGCTGGTCTTCCGGGAACAGCACACCGCAGTCGACGATGAGCAGCTTGCCCTGGTGCTCGAAGACGGTCATGTTGCGACCGATCTCGCCGATACCGCCGAGCGCCACCACCCGCAGACCCTTGAACGGAGCCTTCGGCGGGGCGCCGAGCCGGGCCGTCGGATCGACCGAAGCCGGCCGGGCGTCCTGACGCTTGTTGCCGCCGCCGCGCCTGCCGGACCGGGACGACGACTTGTTGGCGGCGCCGCCCTTCGTGGAGGAGGTCTTCACGGGCGCGGACTTCGCCTGCGCTGACTTCGGAGCCGACGGCTGGTCTGCGACGACGGGCGCCGACTTCGGCGGCTCGGCGACGACCGGCGCCGACTTCGGCGGCTCGGCGGCCACGGGCGCCGCCTTGGTCGGCTCGCTCGCGGTGGGAGAAGGGGGACCGGCCTGACGGCTGGCGCTGCGACGACGAGGCGGTCGGGTCACGCGAGCACCCCCGCAGCGTGCAGATCGGCGGCCAGGAGGTCGAGTTGATCGTGGGTGGGCGCCACCTGCGGCAACCGGGGTTCGCCGACGTCCAGGCCGATCAGGCGCAGACCCGCCTTCGACGCGCTGACGCCGCCGAGACGCGCCACCGAGCGGATGACCGGGATCAGGCTGAGGTTGATCGCGCGGGCGCGGGCGATGTCACCGGCCGCGAATGCCGTGTGCAGTTCGCGCAACCGGCCGGGCACGAGGTGCCCGATGACGCTGACGAATCCCGTCGCGCCCACCGACAGCCACGGCAGATTGAGCGGATCGTCACCCGAGTAGAACTGGAGGTCTGTGGTGCCGATCAGCTCGGCGCCCGCGTTGAGGTCGCCCTTGGCGTCCTTGACCGCGACGATGCGCGGGTTCTCGGCGAGGCGCCGGATGGTCTCCGTCTCGATGGGGACCACGGAGCGGGGTGGAATGTCGTAGAGCATGACCGGAAGGTCGGTGGCGTTGGCGACGGCGGTGAAATGCGCGAACAGTCCGGCCTGCGGCGGACGCGAGTAGTAGGGGGTGACGACGAGGAGGCCCTGCGCGCCCGCGCGGGCGGCGTCACGGGCGAGTTCGACGCTGTGCGCGGTGTCGTTGCTGCCTGCGCCGGCGATGATCTTCGCGCGGTTGCCCACCGCGTCGATCACTGCCCGGAGCAGCTCGAGCTTCTCGTTCTCGGTGGTCGTCGGCGACTCACCGGTCGTACCGGCGAGGACGAGGGAGTCGCATCCGTTGTCGACGAGGTACGCCGCGAGGCGGACACCGGCGTCGACGTCCAGCTTTCCGTCCGAGGTGAACGGCGTCACCATCGCTGTGGACACGGTGCCGAACGGACGCTCGACGGGAGAAGCGGAATCACCGTAGGTCATGGTCAGAAGGCTACCCGGTGACCCAGGTACTTTTGCACACCAGTCACGCGTCGGCGGAAAACGTGCTCCGCGCCACCTCCGTGCCGTCGCCCCAGTCCAGTACCTCGAAGTCGCCGAAGACATTCGGCGCGGCCGCCTGCAGCTGCCTCAGGCACTCGACCGCGACGCGGCGAATCTCCACGTCGGCGTGCTCGGTGGCCCGCATCGAGACGAAGTGCCGCCACGCCCGGTAATTGCCGGTGACCACCACGCGGGTCTCCGTAGCGTTGGGCAGGACGGCCCTCGCGGCCTGCGTCGCCTGCTTGTTGCGCAGCGGCACGCTGGAGGTGTCCGCCAGTTTCGCTTCGAGGGCCTCGAGGAGTTCGCCGTACGCCGCCCGACTCGCGTCGGTGGCCTTCGCGAAGAGTTCCTCGAGTTCGGGGTCGCCGGCGATCGCGGGCGGAACGACGACATTGCCGTCGTTCTCGCGTACGAAGCGCTGCGACAGCTGCGAGTAGGAGAAGTGGCGGTGCCGGATCAACTCGTGGGTGCAGGACCGGGAGATGCCGGTGATGTAGAAGCTGACGGTGCCGTGTTCGAGGACCGACTCGTGCCCGACCTCGAGCAGATGGCGCAGATATCCGGCGTTGGTTGCGGTGCGGGGGTTGGGCTTGGACCAGCTCTGGTAGCACGCCCGGCCCGCGAACTCCGCCAGCGCTTCGCCGCCGTCGGCGTCGGTCTCCCACGGAATGTCCGCCGGCGGAAAGAACTCCGTCTTCGCGACGAGTTGCACCCTGAGCGGCACGGTCTGCGGCACTGCGCTGTTCCTCCTACCGAACTCCCTGGTCGGGAGTCCCTCCTGAATGCATCGACCCTAGTCGCAGCGGTGATCGGGGTCTCGGCGTGCCCCGTTCCGGCAGCGGCCTGGTTGCCGTGTGTTCACCCGCGCGTGTCAGTCTCGTCTCGCCCACACTTTCGGTGACACCGCAGATTCGTGGGGAGACTTCCTGTGCAGTACCGGACAGGCCGCGCACGCGCCGTCGTGATCGCAGTTCTCGGGACAGCGGTTCTCGGGGCCGCTCCCCCGGCGTTCGCCGGACCGCTCGCAGCGGGACCGTCGGTCGCCGAGAGTCCGGCACAACCCGCGGCAGGGCGACATCGCCCAACTGAAGTCACGCCAACTTGACTGACGTCACCAATGACGCCATGCTGGCGTCATGGACCTCGGCATCTACGTCTCCCGGCTGCGAGACGACCTGAACGCAGCAGCCGCACTCGGCGACGAGCAGACGCGGGCGACGGCAGCGGCGCTCGCCGCCGCGGTCGAACCCGCCGCCCGGCTGCTCCTGCTCTCGGCGCTCACCGATTTTGCAGGTGAGGTGACGTCCGAACTCGGCAATCGCACCGTCGGTGTGCGACTGGACGGCAACGAGGTGGCGGTCGACGTGCATCGCACCCCCACCGCGCCCGGACCGGAGGGGGAAGGAACCACGACAGCCGAGGACCTCGGTGCCGCCTTCGATGACGTCACCGGTGACATCAGCCGCGTCACTCTGCGTCTGATGGATCAGATCAAGTCGAAGGCCGAGGAAGCCGCCTCCCAGAACGGGGTGTCGCTCAATTCCTGGGTGTCGCAGGCGGTCCAGGGCGCACTCAAGGACCAGATGCGCCGCAACGGGAGAGACAATTTCTGAGCACCGGCGCACTCACTCCACGCCTCCGTCGGCGGCGGTGATGTAATTACGTCGCATCAGCCACACGGTGAGAGTCGCCACGGGCTCGAAGGAGCGAAGAACATGGCCGTTTCCGGCGTCAAGGAATTCGAGATCAAGGCCGATCCGGCCACGGTGATGGCCGCGATCGCTGCGGTGGATCGCCTGCCCGAGTGGTCCTCGGCCCACAAGTCGGTCACCATCGAGAGCACACACGACGACGGCCGCCCCCATCGTGTCCGAATGAGCGTCTCCATCCTCGGGATCAACGACGAGCAGGTCGTCGACTACACGTTCGAGGGCGACGACACCGTGTCATGGCACCTCGTCGAGAGCGGCCAGCAGAACGCCCAGGACGGCTCGTACGTCCTCACCGAGTCCGGCGCAGGCACCAAGGTCACGTTCGAGTTGACGGTCGACCCGAAGATTCCGCTGCCCGGGTTCCTCGTGAAGAAGGCTCAGAAGACGGCACTCGAGACGGCGAGCAAGGGCCTGACGAAGTTCGTCGAGAGCCTGTAGTTCCTCACTCTCCTCGCGGCCGCGCCGCCGCGGCCGCGAGGAGGGCACCGAGGTTGCCGCGATCGTCCACCCGGATGTCGTCCAGACCCAACCACGTTGCCATTCTTCGCAGTTCCGGGAGCAACGCCTCCACCACACACCCCGGATTCCGGTCGGGTTCCACGAACGCGGATCGCACCTCGAGCGTTCCCGACGCGCGGTCGGCCTTGAGATCGACCCTCGCGACCAGTTCACCGTTCAGCAGGAACGGAAAGACGTAGTACCCGTGGACACGTTTGTGCGCGGGGGTGTAGATCTCGAGGCGGTACCGGAAGTCGAATATCCGCTCGGTCCGCGGACGGCAGAAGACCAGCGGATCGAACGGGCACAACAGCGCCGCCCCCTCCACCTTCCGGGGAACCCGGACGTCGCGGTGGACGAATGCCGGCGCATCCCAGCCGCGGACCCCCACCCGTTCGAGCACCCCGTCCTCGACGAGTTCCTCGATGGCCGAGGCGGTCTGCGCCGGCGACAGTCGGTAGTAGTCACGAAGATCGGGTTCGGTGGCCACACCGAGGGCCCGCGCGGACCGCTGCACGAGGCCACGGACGGCATCCTCCTCCGAGACTTCCTCGGCGAGTATCGCTTTCGGCAGCACACGTTCGCTCAGGTCGTAGTGACGGGTGAAGGCGACCCGCTTGTCCACCGCCAGCGCGCCGGACGCGAACAGTTGCTCGCACACCACTTTGGTGTCGCTGCGATCCCACCACGGGCCCTTGCGGTCCGGCCGGTCGACCTCGAGGTGTTTCTCCACATCGCTCGCGCTGCACGCACCGACGGCGCCGATCACGTCGAGCACGTCGGCGGCGAGCGTGGGATTGCGGTCGAGTACGCGGGATTCGCCGGACCAGCGACCGTGCCGGTACCGGTGCATCCGCCAGCGCATCAGCGGCCAGTCCTCCACGGGGATGAACGCCGCCTCGTGCGCCCAGTACTCCGCCAGCATCCGGGGTGCGCGGGCCGAATGTGACCACGCCGCCGAATCGACCAGCCCGCGGTCGTAGACGCCGAGGCGGCTGAACAGCGGGACGTAGTGGGCGCGCACGGCCACCGACACCGAGTCGATCTGGAACAGCCGTACCCGGTCGAGAACCGAACGGACGTGCCGGCGCGTCGGCGCCCCGGCCGGTTTCCGGTCGGCGAACCCCTGCGCCCAGAGCGCCGATCTCCGGGCCGCGGCAGCGGTCATCTCACGCATGCCCGCAGCCTGCCATCAACCACCGACACGTTCCACCGCGACGTCAGACGTCCTCGGCCAGCGTCACGGCGACCGTCGCACCGAGTTCGTAGCACCGCTCCCGCGCGCTCGCGTCGAGCGATCCGGTCAGTTCCAGGATCTCGGCCACCTGGGTGAGCGCCAGCCCGGTCACGATCTTCTGCACCGATTTCACGGCCCCGGCGGTGTCGTTGTTGCCGTGCACCCAGAGCCCGTAGGGGCGGCCCGCGACCGCGTCGAGGCACGGGTAGTAGACGGTGTCGAAGAAGTGCTTCAGCGCACCGGACATGTAGCCGAAGTTGGCGGACGTCCCGAACAAGAACCCATCGGCTGCCAGGACGTCGGGCACGGTCGCGCCGAGAGCGGGAATCGACTTCACGTCGACCCCGTCGATGTCGGGGTCCCGCGCGCCTTTCAGCACGGCTTCGAGGCACTCACGGGTCACCGGCGACGGCGTGTGGTGGACGACGAGTAGTGACTTCACAGTCGTCAGCGTACGACCGGGCCCGCTTCCTATCGGCCGGGCTCGCCTTCCCGTTCGACGCGTTCGAGTTCCACGGCCCGTTTCATCGTCTCCCGGGCCCTGCCGCGGTCGCCGGCGTAGTCGTAGGCGCGGGCGAGGCGGTACGAGTTCCGCCAATTGTCCGGTTCTGCTTCCCATTCGGATTTGACCTGCCGGAACAGTGCGTCCGCGGCGTCCCGGTCGATGCGGCCCGAGGGGCGCTTCGGCAGATCGCTGACGTCCAGTTCGAGCCCCTCGTCGGCGATGCGGCGGGACAGATGCTGATGCTGGAATCCGGCACGCAGCGTGGCGTAGACGATCCAGGCGCCCAGGAACGGCAGGATCAGGACGCCGACACCCAGGCCGATCGCGGCCGCTCCGCCGGCCTGGATCAGCTCGATCCCGCGTCGGCCGAGAAGGACGAAGTAGAACACCAGCGCCGCGACCAGCAGTCCGATCGTGACGACGGTCTTGGTCGAGCCGTCCTTCACAGGTCGAGAAGGGGGTCGATACCGACGGTCAGGCCGGGACGGGAGCCGATCTCCCGCACCCCGAGCAGGACGCCGGGGGCGAAGGAATTGCGGTCGATCGAATCGTGCCGGATGGTCAGCGTCTCCCCCTGTGTGCCGAGGATGACCTCCTGATGGGCGACGAGCCCTGCCAGCCGCACGGAATGCACCCGCACGCCGTCCACGTCGGCGCCGCGCGCACCGTCCAGTTCGGTGGTCGTGGCGTCGGGGCTCGGTCCGACGCCCGCCTTGCGGCGTGCCTCCGAGATGAGGGCGGCGGTCCGGTAGGCGGTGCCGGACGGCGCGTCCGCCTTGTTGGGGTGATGCAACTCGATGACCTCGACGGAATCGAAGAATCGTGCTGCCGCCTCGGCGAAGCGCATGGAGAGGACGGCACCGATCGCGAAGTTCGGGGCGATGAGCACACCGACCTCGGGCCGCTCCGACACCCACGACCGCACCGTGTCGAGCCGGGCGTCGTCGAATCCCGTCGTGCCCACGACCGCGTGAATACCGTTGGACACGAGGAACTTCAGGTTGTCCATCACCACGTCCGGGTGAGTGAAGTCGACGACGACCTGCGTGCCGGCCTCGACGAATGTCTCCAGCCGGTCGCCGTGATCGACCTCCGCGACGAGTTCGAGGTCCGGTGCCTGCTCCACCGCCTCGCAGATCGCTCGGCCGACCTTGCCCTTCGCTCCGAGAACCCCGACCTTGATGGGTGCTGCTGCGCTCACTTCTCCACGCTCCGTCCAGTCACAACGATTCGCCCGAAAGCCTACGCAACCGACGGGTGCCGGCCGGTGCGCAGGGGCGGGGCGGGAGACCTACGTCTCGCCGTCAGACGCGGCCGGCCTCGTACTCGGGGTGCCAGTGCGGTGATCGGCCGAGCAGCGACAGCACCGCACCGAAATCGGCGGCGTCGGGGTCGGTCGGCAGGCCGGGCGCGAACGCGGCCCCCTCGCGCAACCGGTCCGCCCCGTCCGGGACGAGTCGTGCGATCGGGAGAACCGCGGCCACCATGCCGGATTCGGGCGCGAAGTCGAGCCCGAGCGACCGGGCGACGTCCCACGAATGGACCACGTAGTCGAGGAAGTGGAACCCGACGGCGATGGCTGCGGGGAACGGGAACTCGGTGCTGATCTCCGGCAACCAGAACTGCCGCTCCCCGACGCCGTCCCGGGCGAAGGCCTCGATGACGGTGTCGGCCGCCGAGCGGTACGCGGCGACGGGATCCGCCGACGCGTGCGGCCGCCAGTTCGACGGGTCGGGACCTCCGCCCGCTGCCGCTGCGGCGAATCCCCGGTGCTGCACGGTCATGTGGTCCAGCAGTTCCCCGAGAGTCCACTGCGCACACGGTGTCGCGCGCTTCAGATCGTCGCGCGTCACCTGCGACACGAACTCCACACTCGATTGCACGGCGCGGATATCCCAGCGCCGGACCTCGTCCACATCCATCGTCGACACCTCGTCACTCGAATCGATTTGATACGCGTTCGCTTATCATCTACCTCGGTAGATGATCGGTCAAGGTGTATTTTCTGCGGTATGCCCAGCCGCGACCCGACGCACGGACAGCACGAACGCACCCGCCCCGATCTCGCGGCGATGACGACCGCCCTGAACCGCTCGCTGGTGGCGGCGGAACTCCCCGTGCTCGCGGAGCACGGGCTGACCATGTGGGGATACGTCGTGCTCCTGGCACTCGACGAGCACCCGCTGCGCACCCAGGCCGCGCTGGCGGAGGCAATCGGCGCCGACAAGACCCGGATCATCGGCGTGCTCGACGACCTGCAGGACCGTGGCCTGATCGACCGTCAGCGCGATCCCGCGGACCGCCGAGCCCGCCTGCTGTCGCTGACCCCGGACGGGCACGACGTGCGCGACTCGGCGCAGGCGGCGATCCGGCAGGGCGAGGAGCGGCTCTTGGCCAGGTTGCCGGAGCGCGACCGCGAGGGTTTCGTGTCCGCCCTGATCGCGCTGTCGGCACTGCCGGTCGAAGACGTCACCGGGCGCCCGGGCGACTCCACCTGACGGAGTTCGCGCCGGCTCCCCTTCAGCCGTGCCGCAGCGCGTCCACGGCCTTACCGATCCGGCGCTGCCGCGTCTCGTCCGTCTTGGCCCCCTCGACCGACAGCAGGTGCCGGCGCTGGTTGCTGTACGACAGTGCGTCGAACGCCTTTCCCGCGTCCGGCTGCCGGCCGAGCGCCTCGGCGAAGTCGGGCGGAACCGTGACGAACCTGGGTTCGGTGTCGAGCTCGACGTCGACGTCCACCTCGTCGCCTGCCGCGACCCCCGCACCTGCCCGGTTCTCGGGGATCCGGAAACCGGTCGCGGTCTTGCCGCCCAGCTCGATGGTGGTGCGGAACCTCATGGGCAGAATTCTGCCCGCGACCGGCCCGCCGGGTCAGTCGAACACGATGATCTGCCGGATCGCCCTGCCGTCGGCGAGTTCGTCCATGCCGCGGTTGATGTCGTCGAGGGTGATGCGGGAGGAGATGAGATTCTCCACGGGAAGCTTCCCGGCGCGCCAGAGGTCCTCGTAGATCGGGATGTCCCGGGACGGCACCGCCGACCCGAGGTAGCTGCCGATGATCGTGCGGGCCTCGGCCACCAGGATGAGCGGGGAGATCGACGACCGCGCGTCGGGCGACGGCAAGCCGACGGTGATCGTCTTGCCACCGGGAGCGGTTGCGCGAACAGCCGATTCGAATGCGCGCGCGTTCCCCGCGGCCTCGATGACGATGGGCGCCCGGACCCCGGCTTCCTCCAGCTCCGCCGGGGTGTAGACGGCCGTCGCGCCGAGTTCGCGTGCGGTCTGCAGTTTCTCGGGTACGGCGTCGACGCCGATCACCTCGCCGGCACCCCGGGAGACCGCCGTCAGGATCGCGGCCATCCCCACTCCACCGAGCCCGACGACCATCACGGCCTGGCCGGGTTGCGGATCGCCCGCGTTGAGGACGGCACCGCCGCCGGTGAGGACCGCGCATCCGAGCACGGCCGCCACATCGGCGGGGACGTCGTCGCCGACGGGAACGACCGAGCGGCGGTTGACCACCGCGTGCGTCGCGAATCCGGACACCCCGAGGTGGTGGTGCACGGCATCGCCGCCGCGGTGCAGTCGCGCTCCCCCGTCGAGCAGGGTGCCGTCGTTGTTCGCACTGGTCCCCGGCACGCACGGCATGCGGCCGTCGGTGGCGCAGCCCTCACACTCACCGCAGCGAGGAAGGAACGTCATGACCACACGCTGTCCGACCGCGACGTCGTCGACCCCGGCTCCGAGCTGGGTGATCCGCCCCGCGGCCTCGTGCCCGAGCAGCATCGGGACCGGGCGCACCCGGTTCCCGTCGACGACGGACAGGTCGGAATGGCACAGGCCCGCCGCTTCGATCCGGACGAGGATCTCGCCCTCGCCGGGCGGGTCGAGGTCGAGTTCGGAGATCGAGATCGGTGCCGACTCGGCGAACGGGCGCGTTCTCCCGATCTCCTCGAGTACCGCTCCACGGATCTTCATCTCGGGCTTCTCCTCTTGTTGTCGGCGAATCCTCGTTACCGGACGATGCCGCGCACCGAGGCCGGCAGGTCACGCTTGCGACGATACGGTCCGACGACGGCGGCACCGAACGGGCGCTGCAGCAGAACTCGCGCGACGTCGCGCACCTCGTCGGTAGTGACCGCGTCGATCTTGCTCAAGGTTTCGGTGATGCTGCGGTGATTGCCGTAGTTGAGCTCGCTGCGACCGATGCGATGCATCCGGGAACCCGAATCCTCCAGTCCCAGAACCAGTCCGCCCCGCAGCGATCCCTTGGCGCGGGCGCACTCGGCGTCGGTGATGCCTTCGGCGGCCACGTTCGACAGCACCTCCCGGATCACCGTGGTGACCTCACCGAGGTTCTCGGGCTGGCACCCGGCGTAGATCGAGAACGCACCCGTGTCGGAGAACGTGTCGATGCCCGAGTACACGGAATACGCGAGGCCCCGGATCTCCCGCACTTCCTGGAAGAGCCGGGAACTGAGTCCGCCACCGACCGCGGCGTTGAGCACCGACAGCGCCCAGCGGTGCGACTCGTGCCGCCCGAACGCGCGCACCCCGAGGGAGAGGTGGACCTGTTCGCTGTCCCTGTTGGTCAGGCTGAGTGTCGGCTCCGTCCGCAGGCGCAGGGTGCCTGCGCGTCGGGGGGCAGGTTCGGACGCCGATTCGAGGTGCCCGGCGAACGCGCGCCGGACCAGCTCGACCGTCGGTTCGTGCTCCACGTTGCCGGCGACGGCCACCACCATGCGCGGCGGCGTGTAGCGCCGCACGTGGAACGAGTGGAGTTGGGTGCGGGTCATCGATTCGATCGATTCGACGCTGCCGATGACGGGCCTGCCGACGGGATGGTCGCCGTACAGCGCGGTCAGGAACGCGTCGCCGAGGAGGTCTTCCGGGTCGTCGTCGCGCATCGAGATCTCTTCGAGGACCACCTGGCGTTCCACGTCGACGTCGGCGGACCGGCAACGACCCCGCAGGACGACGTCGCTGACGAGATCGATGGCGAGGGGCAGGTCGTCGTCGAGCACGTGCGCGTAGAAACAGGTGTGTTCCTTGGACGTGAACGCGTTGAGCTCGCCGCCGACGCCATCCATCACCTGCGCGATGTCGAGGGCGCTGCGCGACGGCGTGGCCTTGAACAGGAGGTGCTCGAGGAAGTGCGCGGCCCCGGCTACCGTGGGCTGCTCGTCGCGTGATCCGACACCCACCCAGACGCCCACGGACGCGGATCGGACACCGGGAACGTATTCGGTGACCACCCGGAGTCCGCCGGGGAGCACGGTGCGCCGGACGCCGGCATCCGGCTCGTGGAGGGTCGGCGCTTGGGTCAGTGCGGCAGTGCGGCTGCGATCGATCTTGGCCATGTAGTGGTTCAGCAGTCCTCGAAAGCTGGGCGTCGTCGAACGGCAAACTTTACACGCGGCATCCAGCCGTCGTTCACCAGCGTCGACGATGTGGTTGCGAACCCGATCAGTCGCTGTTCCCGAGGACGGCCACAGCGCGAACAACATCCTGGGCATCGTGTCCCGGGTTGCGGCGAGGCACTCGAACCACTCACCAGCGCGCCGTGGCGAGAACAGTTCGACGGCGCAGTCAGAGTCCGGGTCGGCGTGGGGCGTCGCCGGACCGGAGGTCGGTCGCCGTCAGCACCGCGATGCGCTCGGTGCGCTGGCCCGGCCGGATCATCTCCCTCGCCTCCAGCATCCTCGCGCGGGACGAGAGGGCGGGACCGAACGGCACGTCCTCCGACGCGACCACGTCCACCCGAAGTCCCCGTTCCTCCAGCATCGCCCGTGTCTTGTCCACCCCGTTGAGCGTCGACTGGACGAGGAGCAGGGTACCGCCGGGAGCGAGAAGGTCGGGGGTTTCGCTGCAGATCCGATCGAGCACGGCCCGCCCGTCGACGCCGGCATCCCAGGCCCGCGCGAGTATCCGGCCCGGCCTGCCGTCGTCCGTCGCCGGCGCGTAGGGCGGATTGGCCACGACCACGTCGAAGCGAAGGGTCCGGACGGAGTCCACCAGGTCGCCCCGCACGACGCGGATCGTCCGGCGGTTCAGTTTGGCGTTGAGCCAGGTACTGATCGCGGCCCGGCGCGACACGTCGACCGCAGTCACCCACCCCGCCCCCGCAGCACACGCTTCGACGCTCAACACCCCTGTGCCACAGCAGATATCGAGCACACGGGTGCCCGGTCCGAGATCTCGGGCCGCCAGCACCTCGGCGAGCAGCCAGGTGTCACGCTGGGGGCGATACACCCCGGGCAGACGAACGAGCATGATCGGCTCCCTCCCTCGCCGTTCCCCACAAGCGTGGCCAGCACCCCGAGTTACATGCAACTCGACACGGGCCAATTCACCCGGTGTTCACGTCCGACCCCTCCCCGAGCCGCGTCTGCGGTGTCTGCCGGGGTCGAAAACGGGTATTCGTTCGCAGTGCCGCATTCCTTCTCAGCTGATTCCGACGCCGCGGTGGGCGTCGCGTGGGCCCTCGTCGCTCGGCCCTCGCGCTGGTCCGAGTGGGCGCCGCACCTGCGCGGCGCGTGGGGTCTCGGGTCCCCCGAGGTTCAGGCCGGCCGGCGTGGAGCGGCGCGACTGCTCTGGATCGTGCCTGTTCCCGCGTCGATCTCGGCCAAGACACCGGGCCGTTCCTGGGCCTGGCGGGTGGGACCGATGACGCTCGATCACGCCGTCGAGGCCCACGGTGCCGGCTCGCGGATCACGATGACCACGTCCTCTCCCGGCCCCCTCGACTCGGTGCTCGCCGCCACCTACGGCCCGGTGGTGCGAACTCTCGTCCGTCGACTCGCCCGCGTCGCGGGCGAACGCTAGCCGACGGCCATCGGCGGCGCGTCGTCCGGAGCGAGTTGAGCGCCGATCTTCCGGAACAGCCTGTCGGCCTCGTTCTTGTAGGCCCCCGTGTCGTCGAAGGCGGCCGGCTCGTAGGTGACGGCGACGGCGACGGCGATCTTCTGCGAGGGCAGATAGGCCTCCACCGCCGCGGATCCGCTGAACAGCGGATTCTGCATCAGCCAGTTGCCCACGATCGGCAGTCCGAGCCCGTAGGTGTAGTCCTCCGATTGCGGAAAGCACGTGGTGCAGCCGGGCAGGGTGGTCGTCTTGCCGCGCAGGTCGGTCGACACCATGGCCTCATAGGACTCGGACGAGAGAAGTTCGCCCGTGCCGATGGCGACGGCCGTGTCGTGGAGGTCGTAGATGTTCGTGGTCTGGATGGCTCCGTGGGTGATGGTCCAGGACGGGTTCCAGTACGTGGATTCCTCGTAGAACGGCGCACCGGGCGGGATCTGCAGGGCCTCGCGCCGCTCGGACGAGAACGCGTGCAGGACGGGTTCGGTGATCGCCGCCGTCCCCGGGTCCGTGGTGTCGTCGAGGCCGAGCGGACCGAGCACCTTGTCCTGCATGAGTTCCGTCATCGGCTGACCGGTGATCTTCTCGAGGGCCAACCCGAGGATGACGTAGTTGGTGTGGGCGTAGTTCCAGTTGGTCCCGGGTTCGTAGAGAAGCGGCTTCGACGTCGCGAACGCCAGGAGTTCCTCAGGCGTCCAGTTGCGGAACGGTGCCGCGTAGAGGGCCTCGGCGAATTCGGTGTTGCCGATGACGTAGTCGACGTAGCCCGAGGTCATCTGGGCGAGCTGACGGAGCGTCACGCGGTCGGCGTGCGGAATGTCGGGCAGCCACTTCGACACCGTGTCGTCGAGGCTCACCTTCTTCTCGTCGACGATCTGGAGCAGCAACGTGGAGACGTAGGAGATGGCGACGGCTCCGTTGCGGAAGTGCATGTCGGTGGTGGCGGGCACCCCGGTCATCGACTCCCCGAGCGCCTGGGTGACGATCTCCTTGCCGTCGACCGTGACACGCACGATCACCGCCTTCAGGTGGCTCTCCGCCATGGTGTCGCGCACGATCTTCATCACCGCATCGGCCTGCGCCGGGTCGGCCGACGAGACGGCAGAACCGTTGCTCGTGTCCGAAGAGGAAGAATCGGAGGACGAGGTGTTCGACGTGCACGCGGCCAGGAGAGCGAGGACGCACGTCAACAGGAGAACCCGCCGGTTCGGTGTCATACCCGAGCTTGGCAGATGCGGGCGGCCACTGGATGTGAAAACCGTGGAGCGGGCCAGGATTCCGGTCAGATTACCGGCCGGCGCAGATAGAGATCGCGGAGCAGCGCCACCTCGGCGCCGTGATGGATGACCTCCCGGTTGATGTGCAACACCAGCGCCGCCATCGGATAATCCGCGAACGGTCCCTCGCTGGGGCCGCACGGCCGGGCGAACCCCTCGACTCCGAGGTTCCGGACACCCGCAGACCAGGCCGCATAGTTCTCGTCGAGTTGCGCGAGCGCCTCGGCCGCGGTGCCGGCGTACTCGAACGTCTGATAGTCGACGGGCAGCCCGCCGAAGTGACTGGCGATGCGCACACCGAAGACGCCGACGATCACATGCCCGAGCCGCCACGCGATGGTGGTGACCGGTGGCGGGTCCGGTTCGGGGAAGGCGAAGTCGATGGTGAACGCGCCACTCCCGGCCTGGACCGGCGCCTGCGACTCGCCGCGCGGGCGCACACTCCAGCCATCGGTCGCGGGTTCCCAGAAATACTCCTCGTCGGTCAACCCCTCCAGCCGGGGACGCAACTGATGCTGCCAGTGCCAGCTGAGCTGATCGGCAAGTTCGTGCGGCCAGTCCATGTCCTGACTCCCCTCTCCTTGTCGCCGATCGGACGTCGATCTCGAGACGGCTACCGCACACCGTCCGGGACCCGGACCCCCGGATGATTTGCCCGGAGGTTCATCGCCGCCAGCGCGACCGTCCGCTCGATCCGCCGCTGCCTCGTGTCCGGCTTCCTGGCTGACGCTATCCATTCCAGGATCAGCCGTGTCGAAGACGGCGGAAACTTGTCGAAGTTCGCGCGTGCAGCGTCGTTTCGCCCGAACGCTGCCCGCAGATCGCCGGGGACGACCGAGCTGTCCCCGTTCGCCGTGTTCTCCCAGGTCCCCTTGGCCTTGGCCAGATCGATGGCGGCGTAACCGTGCTCGGTCATCAGTCCCTGCTCGATCATGTCCGCCACGCGCCGCCGGTTCACCCGGCTCCAGGTGCTGCGCGGGGTGCGCGGCGTGAAGCGCAGTTGAGAACTGTCGGCGTCCCGTCTGCGGTGCAGGCCGTCGATCCACCCGAAGCACAGGGCCTGCTCGATCGCCTCGTGGTAGCGCACGCTCGGCGTTCCGCTGTTCTTGTGGTGGATGATCAGCCAGACCTCTGTCTCGGTCCGGCAGTTCTCCGAAAGCCAGGCACGCCATTGCGCGGTCGTGCGAGCGACGACGGTGTTCACGTCGTGGGTGTCCATCACGCGCCTGCCTTCGCAGCCAGAATGTCCAGGTAGTGCTGGTTGAACATGACGCCGAGGATGTTCCCGAACGGGTCGGCCACGGATGCGGTGACGAATCCCGGCCCGTGTTCGATCGGCTCTCCGTGCAGGGTGGCGCCCAGGGACAGCAGCCGCTCGACGGTCGCCTCCAGATCGTCGACGTGCCAGTAGGTCATCGTGTTCTCGGCTTCGCGTGACCGGTCGGGCGTCGCGAATCGGCTGTCGATGATGCCGAGTTCGTGCTGGTAGTAGCCGATCCGGAATTCGATGTAGGCGGGTGCCCCCGCCACCGAGCGCACGAAATACGGCTCGATTCCGAGCAGTTCGGTGTACCAGGCCTGGGCGGCGGTGAGGTCGTCGGCGTAGAAGTTGACGGTGGTGAGTCCTCGCAACATGGGTGGTTCCCTTCCTCGGTCGGTGACAACATTCATCCTCCGACTCAAAGTGCTCACCAATTGAGCACTTTTCGAGGGAAACTGAGGACATGCGCGCTGACCGACTCGTCGCCACCCTTCTGCTGATGCAGTCCCGGGGTCGAGTGACCGCCGCCGAGGTGGCGGACGAACTCGAGGTGTCCGTCGCGACCGCTCGCCGCGACCTGGAAGCGTTGTCCGCTGCGGGGATCCCGGTATACCCACAGTCCGGGCGCGGCGGCGGGTGGTCGCTGGTGGGCGGCGCCCGCACCGACCTCAGCGGGTTGTCCGCGACGGAGGCGCAGGCGCTGTTCCTTCTGGTCGGCCCGGCGGCCGCCGTCTCGGGCGAGGCCAAGGCCGCGCTGCGCAAACTGGTGCGGGCGCTGCCGCAGACCTTCCGGGCCGACGCCGAGGCCGCCGCCAGTGCCACCATGATCGATCCCACCCGGTGGGGCGAACGCGATCGCCGCAGGCCCGAGATGGTCGACCTGCTGCAGGCCGCCGTGATTCGGCGCCGGAAAGTGCGCCTGACGTACACGAACAGCGCCCGGCAACGGTCCGAGCGACTGGTCGACCCGTGGGGTCTCGTCGACAAGGACGACAGCTGGTATCTCCTGGCCGGGACCGAACGGGGACAGCGGACCTTCCGGGTCGACCGGATCGTCCACGCCGAATCGACGGAGCAGCCCGCCGAGCGCCCCGACGACTTCACACTCGCCGCGGCGTGGGACGAAGTGGTCGGCGAGGTGGAACAGCGGCGCTCGACGACGTGGGCGACCGTGCTCATCGACGCCAGGTTCGTGCCGATCCTGCGCGATCACTTCGGGCGGCACTGCCACCCCGACGGTGCGGACGACGACGGTCGCGCCCGGATCCGTCTCGCCGCACCGACCCCGTTGGACATCGCCCGGAACCTCGCCGGCTGGGGGTCGATGGTCGAGGTGCTCGAACCTCGATCGGTCCGGGCCGAGCTCGCCCGGATCGGCACGGAACTCGCCCACCACTATGCCGGCGAACATGGTGCGGGCGGATGACCGAGCGTCAGTCGGTCAGGTAGCGCTCGACCGTCTCGACCTTCGCTCGCAGCTGATCGCTCCGCCCCGGCCGGATATCCGCTTTGAGAACCAGACTGACCCGCGGAAACTGTTCCAGCAGAACGTCCGTTGCACGCTTCACGACGGCCATCACCTCGTCCCACTCACCCTCGACGGTGGTGAACATCGACGTGGTCTCGTTGGACAGCCCGGATTCGCGGACCACCCGCACGGCCGCGGCGACCGCGGCACCGACGCTGTCGGAATCCCCGCCCATCGGGCTGACGCTGAATGCCACCAGCATGTGCTCTCCTTCTCTGGGCATCGAAGACCACCATCGAAGCATCTCGTCCGGGTCTCCGCTGCACCCCGATCGCCCGCCTGAACAGGTTCCATCCACCGGCCCTCTGAGCGAGGAGGTTCCCGGACGTTCCACAGACACACGTCGGACGGCGCCCCTGATCAAGGGGACGCCGCCCGCGAGCACGAACGTCTGGTTACCAAGCTGCATGGTTGCGCGGGGTGAAATGTGGCCTCGGCGTCGGACATCCCCCCGTCTGACGCAAGCCCGCCGCGCTGAGCCCAGTTAGTGGGCTGTGCTTTCTGCGTGGGTGCCTACAACTCGTGCTGGGTGCCACGACCGAGAGGTGGAATCTTCTCTTCCGGTTCGACCTTGGTCTGTCGTGGATCCGTACCTCAGGTCTACCCCGCATATCCGGATATGGCAACGAACCCGAGCTCGAGCGCGCCGGCCGCTACGTCCAATTCGCCCAATCGCCGAGCTGCAAGGTCACCGACCCGGTCCGCTGGGCACGACAGAACTCACTGCCGAGGCGTACAAAGGAAAGACACCCGGGAGGCTCGGCAGTGGCGCGACAAGCCGCCACCCGCGCGATCTACGTGACAGGAAGAGCGATCTCCTCCAGCCACACGCACAGAGAGGACTTCGCATGGGAGTTCCGTGGGCACCACGGGCACGATCGGATGCGTATTGGGAGCACCAGGTTTCCGCCGAAGCGCGAGGCTGCGACAGTAGCGAAGCCAGAGAATCCGCACCCGCCGACAAGCGCCCGACCCTGGCCGACCACAGCATGACTCACCGCAACACTGACGCCCCACCTGCAGATAACAGCGAGTAATGGGCACTAGGCCGTTCGGGGCAGGGACGACCCTCTAGGCGTGCAGGCGCGCGCCTGCCGCCGCAGCGCCTTGAGATTCTGCTGCATCTGCGGCCGCATGTCCCGGTGCTGCGGCTGCAGGCGTGAGTAGAGCGAGAGCAGCGGGCCGTACGGCAGTACGTCGATCCGATACGCGTGCGTCACCCGGGTCCCGTCGCCGTCCGCTCTGAATGTGTATGACCAGGTGGTCGAGTCGTGGTACAGCGGGTTGCGCCGATCCGACACCGTGTGGAACTCGAACTTCCTCCCCGGATCGGCGGCGGTCACCTCGCAGACCCGGGACCAGCGCATGTGATGTGCGCGGTTGTGCCCCCGGAATCGGGCGCCCACGGTCCCCGGCGACCGTCCCGGTAGCCACGCGCAGCTGCGGCACTCGGGGCTCCGTTCGCTGATGCGGGTGACGTCGGCGACCGCGTCGTACAGCTGCCGGGCCGGGATGTCGATCCACAGTTCTGCCGAGCCCTCGGTGCGGAGTGGCTGGTGGAGCCGGGGGCTCACGTCGAGGTCGGCGCCCCACCGGGCGGCGCAAGCCCGCCGATATGGTCGTTTGAACGTATGGAGCAGCATGAACCGGGTGGCGGGATCGACTTTGCGAACGGTGACGTCGTAGTCTTCCCGATCGACACCGTCGACGATCCAGTGAGCTTCGATCCCCAGCTCCCGCTTGGTCTTCGAGGCGATGAACACCTGCTGCTCTACGTCGTCCCACTGACGACAGGTCAGGGTGCGGGCGACGACCGGCATCATCTCGTCCTCTTCGCGCTGCAGGTGCGGCAGCAGAACCTGTTCGAGAGCGGCGAGGGAGCGCGACAGTTCTTCTCGGGCCGCCGGATGCGCACGGTATTCGGTTGCCGCAGCGGTGACCCGCTCCATCTCGGGGCCGATTCGCGTGTGGTCGGCGTCCATCGCGTCGAGCAGCGCTCCGGCGGCCGGGTTCAACTCGCGGACCAGCGGCCACAGTCCACGGTCCTCGCCGCTGTGGTGCAGGTGCAGGAAATGCATCATCCACGCGAGATGATCGGCGAGGGCGACCCGCTGAGTCTGCGCGGGCGGAGGTGTTGTGCGCAGCACCTGCGCGGCGCGCGCAATATCGCGGCGCAGCGCGCTGTGGACGATGCGCATGATGCGAGTGTCGGCGGGAGGCCGAGTTTCGGTTGTCATGACCTACTCCAGACAATGGTGCCCGTATGTCACACCGGGCGGTCGAAGATTTCTGCGATGCGGTCGATCAGCCATGACTCGTAGCGGAGGCGACTCCAACCGCATTCGTCCACGAGCAGGGCATAGACCTGATCGTGGGTTTGGACCCACAGTTCGTCGACCTGACCAGGATCGGCGTGGTGGCCCATTATCAAATTTGCGACGTCGGCGACCGAGCGCCTGCGCTGCCCCTCCAGGTCGGCGGCCACCGCTGCGAGCGTGGCATCCGCCGTCGCACCCTGGCGGATTGCCATGGCCAGGCGGTAGATGCGCTCGTTGATCATGGCGATCATGCGCGCACCCATCTCGATGCGGTCGCTGGTCGTGCGCCCCGTACCGATCGCCGTGTAGACGGGCCTGTCGGCCAACGGCACCTGTGCGTCATCGCCGACTATGGCGACCTCCAGCGCCAACTTCAACAGGTCCGCCTTGGATCCGAACGTCGTGTAGACGGTTTCGACGGAAACCGCCGCGGCCCGCGCGACATCCCTCATACCGGTGGCGACCCAGCCGTGCTCGGCGAACAACCGGGTAGCGGCCTCCAGTACGACCGCCCGCGTCTGGGCTGCCTGCATCCGACGCAGCGGCGAGCGGTACCGGCGGGTCCCAGATCCGCCCGGCTCCGCAGTGTCGTACTCGACCGTCGCCATACCCCAATTTTAGAACGCACAAGTTTTCAATACAACACTGTTCAAGCGATTTCCGGGCGGGCCCGTCCGCACGCTTCGCTCCTCCGAAGCGGCCATCCGTGCATGCCACGATGCGCGCGTCGAAGTGCATTCGTTGCCGATGGCCACCCCGATGACGGCATGGATGGCACGGCGGCGGCATTCGTGGCCGGCGATCGCCGCTCGCGTTCGTCGTGCTGTTCCTGCCGCTCTGGCTCGGCCTGCTCTCCGGCGACGGCCTGATGCTCGCCGGCCATGTGCTGATGCCCCGCAATGGCAGCGGCCATGCTGCACCGCAGGGAGGAATACGTCGGGGCGCATTGACTCCCCCACCGGGGCGCTCTGCCAATCGGCACCGGGTGGTGAGTCCGGTCGAATTGCAGGATGACCCGGGCGGCACCAGGGCTGCCGCGGCGGTCGGGGCACGACGGTAGCGCCGATCCGCAATGATCACACCGTGGCAACGTTCAACGACTACGACACGTACGCGTCGGCGTATGACGCCGACACCGAGAACAACGTGTACAACGCGTTGTACGAGCGACCTGCGACCTTGGCGCTGGTCGGCGACGTCGCAGGCCGGAAAGTGCTGGATGCGGGCTGCGGCAGCGGTGCGCTGTCGCGTGCACTCCTCGCCGCCGGTGCCGCCGTCACCGGCGTCGATCTCAGCAACGGTCTGCTCGCGATCGCCCGAACGCGCCTGGGTCCCGACGTGTCGTTGATCCGGGCGGATCTCAACCAGCAGTTACCCATCCGGTCATCGATCTTCGATGTCGTCGTCGCGTCGTTGGTGATGCACTACGTCCACGATTGGTCGAGACCGTTGACCGAGTTCCGCCGGGTACTCGCGCCAGGCGGGTACGTAGTCATCTCGACCCATCACCCGTTCGTGGACTTCAGGCTTGCCGGGCAGGGCGATTATCTCGGAACGTACGAGTTCACCGAGGAATGGGTGAAGTCCGGCGAGACGTTCCACATGAAGTTCTGGCACAGGCCGTTGCACGCCATGTTCGACGCATTCACCGCAGCGGGATTCACCGTCGAACGTATTTCGGAGCCGCGGCCCGGTGCGGCGGTGCACGATCGCTCCCCAGAACACTTCGAGCGGCTCAGCCGTGAGGCACCGTTCATCTTCTTCACACTGCGCGTCAGGGAAGATGCATCAGCTTCCTGGCGAGGGTGAAGAGGCGGCGTGCCAGCCTCACCACGGGGAGGCCCAGAGGAAGCAGGATGACTGTTACGCAGAGCACCCCGCCGACAAGCCATACCACCGCCGCGACGATGCCCAGCACCGTGCCGAGAATGGCCGTGAGGATGCCCAGCACCACGTCGAGCAGGCCCCGTAGTAATCGCATGACGACCTCCTGACCTCCTGGTTCCAGTTTGCGCGCCGACGGGCCGAAGCGCACCACTGAAAGCTGCCCATCGGGGAAGGAATACCGCTGCCCCGCGAACCGTTGACACACTCGACGGTGTTCGACCCAATGCCCCGGGTACCACATTGAAAATTGTCGCTTCGAGCGACCACTTGCCGAGAGGCGCACTGGCGGGCACCGTCACCACCCGCCCGGGTCAGACCTACATTGCGTAGCGTGCCTGGGAAGGAAGCGAAGCCGCTGACACCGTGAGGTGCCGGCGGCTTCTTGCGTGCGCAGACGAATGTGGGCACCACTCGCGTGACTGCATGGCGCTCATCGGGATCGAACGGCTGCGCCAGACCACCCGCTCCAGCGCGCGCACGTCGGCATCGAGCTTCCGGTACGTCGGCGCAACCCGCGAAGAACGACGATGTCGTGCGCAGTCGTGAGGCACCACCGCTCGACGCACTGATCGATTGCATCGCGGTAGCTCGCAAGGCCGGTGTCGACGAACTGGCCACGCTGGACGACGCGACCGCGCTTGCGGAAGCGCATGAGGTGTGGCAACTGCTGAGCCTCGCCGAGTACCTGGCGCTGGTGGGATAATCCACCTAGGAGGATCTTCCACCCCGAAGAAGCAATGCCCTCGCAAGAACGTCGACCCCGGCCCAGGGCCTCAGGACCGCCCGAGTGCGCCGCGACGACGCTTTGATCGACGCGATCGCCGGTGGCGGTCCTGTCGCGACGGATTCGCCGGAGCAGTACGAGCTCGCGCTTCTGCTGACCAATTGGCGCGCCGACATCGTGGCGACGCCGATGCCGACCGGGCCGCTGCTCGACGACGTGATCGCGGCGATCGACGCCTCGGACGCCCGTTCCGCACGCAGCGCTGCCCGCGGCAAGCTCCGCTTGTTGCGACCCATCGCCGGCGCTGCCGCCGCGATCGCGGTCGTCATAGGTGGCGTCACCATCTTCTCGTACAACGCCGCACCCGGCGATCCGCTGTGGAGCGTCAAGTCGGTCGTATTCAGCCAGCAGGCCGATTCGACCGTCGCGCAGATCGACACCACGTCGCAGCTGCAGGAGGCCGAGCGGCTGATCGCCGCGGGCGACGCGGAGGCGGCGAAGAACCTGCTCGAGGGCGCCGCAGACCGTTCCGGCGGGGTACGTGACGCCGACCTGCGCAACGAACTCGACGTGTGGCGTGCGAAGCTCGCCGCGGAGGTCGAGAAGATCGCTCCCACCACGCCGCCCGCGGCGACGACGCCCGGTACCACCACCACCGACGCGCCGACACAGACCACCGAACTGCCGGCCACGGTGCCGGGGACACCCGGTTCCACGACCGCGCCGGGCGTCGAGCAGTTGCCGGGAACCCTGCCCACGGATCTGCAGATTCCCGGACTGCCGCCCACTTCACTGCCGCCGCTACCCACGACGACGCTGACGTGCCAGCCGCAGCCCATGTTCTGCTCGACGAGCTCACCGTCTGGGGCACACCCGACACCGCTCGAGACCAGCTCCAGCACTGGTACACGGCAGGCGCCGAGATGCCCATCCTCACCCTCCCACCCCACCGCACCATCGCCGAACTCGACTACATGCTCGAAACCATGCGCCCACACCCCTGACATTCCCGCCTGCTCGCGCAACACCGAGAACGGAAGCTGTTGGGACAGTTCGCGTTCAGATAGGTAGTTGACGTACCAATTGTTATCGGCAAATTGTGGGAGACTCGACATCTCGCCTCTCAACGGTCCCGAGGGTTGCGCGGTCTCTTCGCTCACTTCCGCCTCGACGACGTGGCTGTTGCGGATCTCGCCCGACCTCCGCCTGGTGCCCGCAACCTCGCCCACTCCCCCACCAGGTCCTCGCCGCTCGACTGGAGCGGGCGAAGACCGCGTGCACCGTCCCGGCCGGGGGAACTCGATCGGCATTGCCGCCAGGCGATACCACCGCGCACGAGGTACAGAAAGCTTCATGCCGATGCAATCCCCGGCTGCGCCGTCCCCAACTGGCGAAACGGGGAAACGCGCCCGCCATCGTCGCGGTCGGCCGTTCCATCCTCGTGATCATTACAGCAGACACATCACCCCTGAGGTCAAGAGACGCAATCACTTTCGTGCGCCGGAGGCCCTAGTCACACCGTCACCCTCCGCGAATGGAACCGACCATTTGCTCTGTGGATTACCCGGATGGGTGCCCTTGTATCCACAGACTTTCGTGACTTAAGGTGGAGTGCGCGCCTCGCGCGGCGTGTCGGGGTCTGGGCGGGTTGCGTTGATAGACAGGCTAAATAGCCCTCCTAAGGATTGATCATGTCCATCAGGCCCACCGTATCGACGGTACAAGGACCCAGTTGTCCCCCGGCCGGTTCGTCCCCAAAAATGCACGAGCGGGCATCGCCGGCACTCAGGCGCAGCCGGTCAGTTTTCCTCAGGTCGGCGGAGCCTCCTAACGGGGCCGACACGTCGAGAGGTCTTGGTGGCAACGCCCCCAGTCAATGAATCACACGAGCTTTCCCCGTGCTGGAGGAGGGCGCCACGGGTGGTGCGCGCTCAGACGAAAGCTCCTGCAATAAGTCGAGGGACCTCTTCACGTCGGTGCACCGGCGAGTGACACCGCAGTGTCGCATCCCTCACACGCCGAGAACCGGGCGAACGATGTTTACCAAGACGTTGTTGATCGACAACTACGACTCCTTCACATACAACCTCTACAGCTTTCTCAGCGAGGTCAACGGGTGCCCGCCGACGGTGGTGCGCAACGACGTCGACTGGCGTGCGATCGAACTGACCGAGTTCGACAATATCGTGATCTCTCCGGGGCCCGGTCGTCCAGCAAGCGAACGCGACTTCGGCATCAGCTCGCGGGCCATTCTGCAGGGTGGGCTTCCAACGCTAGGAGTGTGCCTCGGCCATCAGGGTTTATGCCAACTGTTCGGTGCGCATGTCGTCTTGGCACCAGAGCCGAGGCACGGTCGCAACTCAGAGGTATTCCACGACGGAAGAGAATTGTTCGCGGGCCTCCCCTCGCCCCTGTCGGTCGTCCGGTACCACTCTCTCTCCGTCGAAAATCTCCCTGATGAGCTGGAGCCAACCGCGTGGACATCCGACGGGATCCTCATGGGAGTAAGGCACCGCCGGCGCCCGCTGTGGGGGGTGCAATTTCATCCGGAATCGATCTGTACCGATCATGGACATGAACTCCTCGCCAACTTCCGTGACCTCACCCCGACCCGCCGGAAGGGATCCGCCCCGAAGCCTCGACGTCGGCCGCGGACCTTATCGCCATACGTGGTGGAAACACGGCGGATAGATCGGCGAGTCGACCCGCAGACGGTGTATGAGCGCCTGTTCGCAGACGGCCCCAACAGTTTTTGGCTCGACGGCAGCTCCACAGTGGAGTCGGACGCCCGCTTCACCATCATGGGCGACGCATCTGGCCCACGCGCCGAGTACATCACGTACGACGTTGCGGACGGCACCGTCCTGGTGCACCGTTCCGGCGTTCCGGCCGGCAAACGACCCGTGCGATTCTTCGACTATCTCGACGAACAGTTGCGGGCCCGCGCTGTGCCGCCATCGCCGGACCTGCCGTTCTCGTTCAATCTGGGTTACGTGGGCTACCTGGGCTACGAGTTGAAGGCCGAAGCCGACGGCAATGCGCAACACTCCGCGGACACACCGGACGCTGCCATGGTCTTCGCCGACCGCGCAGTCGTGATCGACCACGTCGACGGCAGCTGCTACCTCCTGGCGCTCAGCGAGCAGGCCAACGAACCCGAAACCCGCGACTGGATGCGCCGTACGGCCCAGGTAATCAACCGGTTGCCCGTCACGACCGACGATGCGCTTCCCGCGCGGCCGCTCATCAGGTCGGCGGCAGACCCGCGCATGACGCTGCGCCACAACCGTGAAACCTACCTCGACAAGATCCGTACCTGTTTGGAGAACATTCGCGTCGGCGAAACGTACGAAGTGTGCTTGACGAACCACGCCCAGATCGATGTCGAGATAGACCCCGTCGAAACCTTCGCCTACCTCCGATCGATCACTCCAGTGCCCTACGCAGCACTCCTGAGGTTCGAGGCAGCGGACATACTCAGCGCCTCCCCCGAGAGGTTTCTGCGCGTGGACGCCGACCGGGTAGTGGAGTCCAAGCCGATCAAGGGCACCCGGCCGCGGGGAGCAACCGCTGCGACGGACGACGCGCTCCGCCAGGACCTGCTGACGAGCGAGAAGGACCGGGCCGAGAACCTCATGATCGTCGACCTCGTGCGTAACGATCTCTCACGGGTCTGCACTCCCGGTTCTGTGCACGTACCGCGATTGTTCGACGTCGAAACCTACGCACCGGTCCACCAACTCGTGTCGACGGTGCGGGGGACGCTGCGCAGCGACGCGACTGCAGTCGGGTGTGTGCGCGCCTGCTTCCCGGGTGGCTCGATGACCGGAGCACCGAAGATACGCACCATGGAAATCATCGATCGGCTGGAGGAGGGGCCGCGAGGCGTGTACTCGGGCGCCCTCGGCTGGCTGTCCATCAACGGCACCGCCGACCTCAGCATCGTCATCCGAACCATGGTGTCCCGGCACGGGACAGTGAGCTTCGGGATCGGGGGCGCCATCGTCGCATTATCCGACCCCGACGAAGAGTTCACCGAGACCCTGGTCAAGGCGGCCGCCATGCGCAGGGCCCTCACGATCAGCGCCGGCAGATCCCCCGCCCTCGCACACAGCGTTGGTCCGCAGACCTCGAGTGACGCCATCGATCGAGCTATGCGACGACTCTCGCGGGCCGAACTGGGCGGTGTAGAAGTGTGGGTCTGCCCCGGTGTGCCGGCACCCAGGGCCAACACCGAACTTGTACTTGCCGAGGCCCTCGCCGTTATTTCACATGTCACGACTCCAGTGGTCGTGGATCTGTGCACCGGTTCGGGAGCAATCGCCCTGGCAATCGCGCATGCCCGAGCCGACGCCGGTGTACATGCCGTGGATGCGGATCCGACAGCCCTGAACGTGGCGCGACGCAACATCGAACGTCAGATCCGCCTCGGCGAGAGCCCGATCGTGCTTCACGAAAGCGCCGTCACCACGCCCAATCTACTGTCCGGCCTTGCCGGAACGGCCGATCTGGTCCTCGCCCGTCCACCGTGCATTCCCGACGACGAAGACCTTCCCTCACAGTGCGGCGAGTACCGCCGACGGGCCTTGGTCAGCGGCACAGATGGGCTGAAGCTCGCCCGGCAAACGATTGTTGCGGCGGCACGGCTCCTGCACGCGGGCGGCAGCCTCGTCGTCGAGCACCGTCCCGACCGCTACACGACAGTGCTCGCACTACTCGACGAGAACAAGTTATTCGCCAACGTGGCAACACATTTCGATCAGGCGGGAGAAGCGGCCTACACCACGTGCGCGCGGACATCCATGCAACTCCAGCACGCCGAGGTCGGGCCCGAGCCCAACCCTTGCACGCCTCCTGGTGCGAAGAGCAGATCGGAGAAGAGTCGTGGACGCCGTCCCGCCACCGATTCCAGGAATTGAAATGTGCTCGGGAGCCCTTCCGTCCGAGGCATGCCGTTTATCGGCCGCGCAAAAGGGAATCTGGTTCGCCCAGCAACTGGCCGGCGAGCTCCCGATCACGATCGCGCAGTACGTCGAGGTCTTCGGCGAGTTGGATATCGATTTGCTCGAGGCGACCAGTCGCGTCGCGGCCAGGGAGTTCGGTTCCGGGTTCTTACGCCTGGTCGATCACGACGGTGAGCTGTATCAACTGGTCGACGACTCTTCCGACAGCGGGGTCCGGCGAATCGACTTTCGCGCGGAGGACGACCCGAGCGTCGTCGCGCAGCAGTGGATGCGCAGCGAGTTCAGCGCCCCGATAGACCTCCTCCACGATGCGCTCGCAGTCTCGGCGATCCTCCGAGTCGGCGACCGGCACTGCTACTGGTACTCACGCGTTCACCACATCGCCCTCGACGGCTACGGCGCCATGACGCTGATGCAGCGTATTGCCGAGTTGTATACGGCCGCAGTTGCCGGTGTCGAGGCCCCGCCGCTCCGCGTGCTGGACCTCGCACAGATCGTTGAAATCGATGCTGCCTACCGGAACTCGGATCGCTTCGAGGCGGATCGGCGGTACTGGGCGGAACGGACCTCGGGACTGCCGGAACCTGCGAGCCTGGCCGGGCGGTCGGCGCCCGTCGAGGCGCATCCGCGAGTGGCCAGCGCGGCCTTGTCACACGACGTAGCCTCATTGCTCGATTCGGTCGCAACGAAGCACAACTCGAGTGCAGCAACGGTCTTGGTCGCTGCTCTTGCCGGCTTCCTGTGCCGGATGACAGGCAGATCGGACATCGTACTCAGTCTGCCGGTTTCGGCCCGAACGACCGCACCGCTGCGACGCTCAGGTGGGATGGTGGCCAATGTCGTGCCGCTGCAGCTCGACGTGGGCGCGGACGTGACGATCGGGACACTGATCCACTCCGCCCAGCTCGAGTTGACCGGGGCGCTGCGGCGGCAGCGGTACCGCCGTGAGGACATCTGCCGTGATCTCGGCACGGACATCAGCCGCAATCGCTCGTTCGGTCCGACTCTCAACATCATGCCGGCCGACCGAGAGATCCGGCTGGGCCCGCACCTCGGCCGACTGCACGTGTTGACCTCCGGGCTCGTCGACGATCTTTTCGTCAACATCTACCCGAGCGTGGGCGGCACCACGACGCACATCGACTTCCAAGCCAACCCGAGCCTGTACGACGACGACGTTCTCAAATGTCATCACGACCGCTTGTTGTCCTTTCTCGACCGCTTCCTTTCTGCCGATGCGGGGAGTCGGGTCGGTGACCTCGACCTCCTCGACGCCGACGAACGACGGAACCTGCTCGACCGCACCGGCGGCCCCGAACACCCCGCAACGACACTGCCACAACTGCTCACCACCGCCGCAGCACACAACCGCACCGCACCGGCGGTGACATACGAAGACCACCACCTGTCCTACGAACAACTCGACACCGCATCCTCCCAACTGGCACGGATCCTGATCGCCGAAGGCATCGGCACCGAAGACACCGTCGCCATCGCACTCCCCCGCTCCCCCGAAGCGATCCTCGCAGTCTGGGCGACCACCAAAACCGGCGCCGCGTTCCTCCCAATCGACCCGAACTACCCGAAAGACCGCATCACCCACATGCTCTCGGACTCCCGAGCCGCACTCGGAGTGACCACCACCGAGCACGCCACCACCCTGCCCGAACCACTGCCCTGGCTCGTCATCGACACCCCCGACCTCGAAACCCGCTGCAACACCATGGATTCAGGTCCGATCACCGACACCGACCGACTCCGACCCCTGCACACCACCAACACCGCCTACCTGCTCTACACCTCCGGCTCCACCGGCACCCCCAAAGGCGTCGTCGTCACCCACCAAGGGCTGGCCAACCTCGCCGCCGAACAACGCGAACGATTCACCATCACCCCCGACTCCCGCACCCTGGCCGTGGCATCCCCGAGCTTCGACGCCTCGGTCTTCGAACTGCTCCTCGCCACCGGAGCCGGCGCCACCATGGTCATCGCCCCACCCACCGTCTTCGGCGGCGACGAACTCACCCACCTCCTCCACACCACCCACGTCACCCACGCCGTGATCACACCGGCCGCACTGGCCACCATCGACCCCACCGACCTCCACACCCTGCACACCGTCCTCTCGGCCGGCGAGGCCTGCACCCCCGACCTGCTCACCCGCTGGGCCACACCCACCGACACCTCCCCCA